>VGZN01000021.1 GCA_016872635.1 Planctomycetota bacterium
CGCCGATACTCTTCGCTGGAGAGCCTAAGGACAGATGGAAATCTGGGATATCCGCAGTGACGATAGACCCCATTCCGATCATAGCCCACCTTCCGATAACAAGATTGCTTCCGACGATACAACCAGCTCCGATCGTTGCCCCGCAGCGAACCAGAGTCTGTCCCGTCGATTCGTCTGGGTCACTCGGCCGTAGGGCAGTCAAATCCGAGGTTGCAGCGCGAGGAAAACGATCGTTGGTAAAAATGGTACCAGCAGCGATCATCACTCCGTCCTCGATCGCAACACCGTTACAGATGTAGACGTTGGAATTGATTTTACAACGACTTCCTATCTTTACCTCATACGCGATGTACGTCTTCCCTCCAATGATGCATTCATCACCTACGATGGAACCATGTCGTATATGAACATGATCCCAAACGGACGTCCCCTCACCTAGAAGTACCCCCTCCTCCACCAAAGCCGTCGCATGAATTCGATGGGTCATGAAACCACCCGTAGAGTACTCGGCGGGTACGCATTCACCTGAACCCAGTTGTGATGCTTCATCGATTCATAGGCTCCGTGAATAGCCTCTACCGATGCCAATGCATCATCTGATGTGATGAGCAAGGATTCTTCACCGCGAATCGCACGACAGAAATTATCCAGTTGCGATCTGAAGGCTTGCAATTTGTCATAGCCTTTTCCAATCGTCGTCCAACCACTATCCACATCCCTCTTGTATTTCGACTCCTTCCAACCGATGAGTATGGTACCGCAGGTACCGTAGATACTGACCCACCATGGAGACTGTTTGTTGATGCTCCATGACAGATCCATCGCGGCCAAAACGCCTCGATCCGTCTTCGCGTGAATTCGTACCGTATCTTCGACCGGGGTGCGTTGGTGCCGGATCCCCTCAACCGCTTGGATAGAAACCAATGGACCTAACAAATATCGCAGGATGTCGACCGAGTGTGTTCCGTTGTCAATCAACACCCCTCCGCCGCTAATCTCGGGATTGCTATTCCATCGCCTGGTCATATCGACATGGCCGGCGAAAGTATTCTCGAAAAGCAATACATCCCCGATTACCCCCGACGTAATCAATTGCTTCGCAAAAACCATATCGGCAACATACCGAAACTTCGAAGCCATCGCCAAAATGGTATTTGCTCGGCGGGCTGTCTCAAACATGGATGTCGCCGATCGCAGATCGATCGCAATAGGCTTTTCACATAATACATGAATACCATTGTTGGCTAATTCTTCGCAAATAGAAGGATGCGTCGATGGCGGAGTGCAAACCAATGCTGCATCGCAGTGGCATGTGCGAAGCATAGATCCAATAGAACCAAATGCGCTGCATCCGAATGCGTCAGAGACCGCGCGGCAAGCTTCCGGACGAGTGTCGACAACCGCAACCAGTTCTGCCATGTCGCTAGTTGATATGGCTTGCAAGTGCGTCTGCGAGATCCCGCCAGCCCCGATCAACGAGAACCTTAAAGGCTGCATTGAATCCGAACTCATCATATCGGCATCTTTTTGAAATAAGAAATACGGGAATAGCAGTAACTTACGAAAAACCTACGTGCCCGATTGCAACAAGGATCGAACACTTTCACGGATCGTTTTCCCGATATAGTCAACGTGGCGTGCCTCGTAGCGTTCCGACCAGGGAAGTACGAGAACTCGCGAGAGTGCCTCAAATGTGCCTGGGAAGAGGCCTGGAGAATAGTCCAACGCTTCGGGCGAAGCCAAATTGAACGGAAATCGGCTTGATCCTAGCGTGCATTGATCTCGAAATACTTGGCATTGAAAGGCAGGCTTTTGAATGTATCTCGGGGCGCAGAAAACCCCTTTTTCGCGAAGCATCTTCCCCAACGCAACCGTCCCTCCGGGAATCACGTCAGGGTCGACATCCAAGCAATACTTCCAATAGGTATGTCGATTTCCCGACCGGATTGTAGGGGTCTCGATCCCAGGAACGGATTGGATTCGTTGGGTTAACTCCTCCGCAGTTGCAATCCTTTGGCGAACGCTGAAATCCAGTTTTTCAAGTTGCGCGAGCGCTACAGCACCCGTGAGTTCGTTCATGCGATAATTGGGTGCCAAAAAATAATGATCTGGATTGGGGTCGCCATAACCCCATGCCTTATTGATGAATAAAAACATCCGGCGAGCAAAATCCTCCCGATCGGAAACGACGATTCCTCCCTCGCCTGTGGTGATGTGCTTGCCTTGCTGAAGCGAGAAACATCCGATGTCTCCGAGAGAACCCACCATCCTTCCACGAAATTCTGCGAGGAATGCTTGGGCGCAGTCCTCGATGACTGGCAAAGAATACCCGCGAGCCAATTCTAAAATCGAATCCATTTCGCATGGATTCCCAAAGAGATGGGTGACCATGATCGCACGCGTTCGCTTCGATAGACAGCGCTCGATCGATTCGGCGGTCACATTGTACGTCCTCGGATCCACATCCGCGAATCGGGGAACAGCGCCTTGGAACAAAATTGCCGAGAGTGCTCCCATGTCGGTTATGGAAGTGGTAACGATCTCCTCTCCGGGCTCAGGATTTATCGCAGCAACCGCAGTGTGCAGTGCGGCGGACCCCGACGAACACGCGTGGGCATGCTGCGTGTGAATGATCTTCGCGAATTGGATTTCGAACTGTCTGGTAAATTCACCCTTCGTGCTGGTAAGTGTACCGCTCTTTAATGCAGCGGTAATCGCTGCAATCTCTTCTGTCCCAAACGTCCTTCCACTCGCATCTTGATCCGATGGAAGAGGGAGAACCGATACGTCATTTGCCGTTGCTAAACTCATGGATGTAAACACTTTGAACGAGCTATAAACCGAGTTGTTCGCTGTCCGTTCCTCGTCGAACGGGAATCTTTTTTGGCGTGGTTATCGTTGGGTTACGAATCAGACTTGATAATTCAATGAAATGATCCGCGGTGTTGTTAATTGAACTTCACCTTCGCTTCGAAAATTCGCTCCCATGCAATCCGTTGGATCAACTGCAAGTGAGCTAAAATAACGGGAAACGTTCTCATTTTCGAAAATCCAGTTTTACGTGTCGTCAATGTTGCGGGTGCTTCACGGATCGATCCACCATGTTTCTTAATCCACCAAAACATCTCCGCGATTCCGACGAAGCCCTGGTTCTTCAACTGCATCCCGTCCACATCGCGACGTCGATAGATTCGAAAACAACTAGTAAACGTATGAACGGAACTACCGGTCACCGTCCGATACGCTCGAGATGCACTCTTGGATAGTGCCAAACGCCACGCAGGAACTCCTTCGACTCGCCCCTCGGGGTGATAAGGAGAGGCCGTGACCATTGACGTATCTCTGTCCATGCACTCCCACAACCGTAGTAGTTGGGTCGGTGCATAAGTGCAATCTGCATCCATCGAAGCAACATACTCGTGTCGAGAAGCATGAATCCCGCTCAAAATTGCCGCTGCAATCCCACAATTGCATTCGTGGCGTACCATCTTCACCCAAGGCAATGCATGGAACACCCTGACGAGTTCGTCCGCGCTACCATCCTCGCTACCATCGTCCACCAAAATAACTTCAAGATCGAGTTTCCCCGAACATTGGCTACGCAACTCCTCAAGTTGAACCCGCAACGATTCCAGCCCATCGACTTCGTTGAAACAGGGGACGACCAAGGACAATCCGGGAATCGTCCATCCTGTCTCGATGGCGGTATCCTGTGTGTTTTCGGGGGCAATTTGGTGTGCGTGCAAAGATCGCATAGGCTGAGAATAATTACCACGGCGGAACATGTAAATCTTTTAAGGTGTCCCCTTTGCGCATGCTAAATTCTTCAGCAAAAAGACTCCGCTTATGCTGATTTTTCGGCTTTTTCTGGATAATTGATGGAAGCCTAGCCTTCGATTGGCGTCAAAATGGTGGGACCAAGCCAAACACTCCCAACCCACTTGGAAAAGGCACAGAATCGATGCGACTAACCTTGAGAACGCTCCTGGCGTACCGAGACGGGGTTCTCGATGCCGTCCACGTTTCGGAGTTGAAAAAGAAATTTGAAGAAAGCGCAACCGCGAAATCCATATCACAAAAGATTGAAGTGGGGATTCGCAATCGCAAACTGATTCCCCTCCCAATCGACGCGAAGGGGTTTGGCGTTGACCCCAATGATGTCGCGACATTTCTCGACGGCACCATGCCTTTGGATCGGCTCCCTGAAATGGAACGACGATGCCTAGAAAGCAACTCGCTCTTGGCCGAGGCTGCAGCATCGCATCAGATCCTTAGTCGAGCCTTAAGTGCTAATTCTCAGGTTAGCAAGGAACTGCTAGATCGATTGTTTCTAATCGGGAATACAGCCTCGACGTCGCTCGTTGCCCAACCTAACCTTCCATCTTATGCGAGTCCCATTTCCGATGGTTCAAACATGGAATCTGTTAGAACCGAAGGGCCAATTTTGACAGGTGCGAACGGGCGGGCCACCGTACCCCTCACCTACACCCACCGGATCGATTCGCACCATGTACCGCCAAATGCGCCCTACGTGCAGAGGCTCGAGGACCAAAGCGATCAAGCAACCGATGGAATACTTCGCGATTCCGTGGAGAGTCTACACCCTGGTGCTGAGCGTGAGCGTCCCGTAGATCACGCGCTCTCAGGCTCCCTAAGAAGGAACTCTGGAGTCATAGAAGACTTTGTGGACACTGGCATCGAGCTTGACGATCGATTGGGTTCTCAAATCCCCGAGTATTTGCTCGGCGGTGATAAGAAACGACTCTCCGACATACTGACGATTACGATCCTGCTCACACTGTTTCTTTTTTCGGTTTGGATGGCGATGGGGCCGATCGAACAGATTCAAGGACTTCTGGTCGCCCAAAATCGAATGACTTCCGTAAACGAACTCGAACCGATCACAATGCCTGCTTCCGCAGCCTCCTTTCCTTCCCCACTCTCCAAGGAACTGGAACCGGGGATAGAAAAAACGTCAGCGTCGACAGTGCCACTTGAACAGCCCTTCAACACGGTACCGGATTTCGAGAACGAATCACCTGATGGAAGTACCAATCGAGCCCCTGTGGACCGCGATGCAATCGCCGATCCCAAGGAACAAAGTATCAGCCCCCCGCGCACGAGTGATGCAGAACTGAGCCCTCCTGCGGGGGCTTCTGCACCCATGGGAGTCGCAGGTCGACAGCCCGCTACAAACTGGATCTGGCCCTCCGCATCAACCCAAGACGATATTCGCTTCCTTTTTGTAAAGGACAAGAACCAGCGGGAATGGTCAATGAAAGCCAACTCCAGAAAAATGGTGACCCCCTCAAACGATCGGATCGCAATCACTGCACCTGCTCAATGCGAATTGACGACGGATTCCACAGCGCAAGGATCGGAGTTCCGATGGCTCATTTCTGGGGATACTAAAGTCGAGAGGATTGAAACTTCCGAGCAAATACCTCGATTCCGTTTGTCGACTCGATTCGCGAAAATCCTTCCATCAGAAAAGAGCCGATCGCTCGAACTCGACTTCGATTCCGGCATTGTAGTGCTTCATTTTTTGTCGAGCCAAAGCGAAGCCTACATTCAAACCCGTACTCAACTACCCTTTATCGCAAGAGGAGTGCCAGACGCACTTGTGGGTCTCGGAGAAGCACGAATCGCAGCTGTCGGTGGGGACTTGGAATTAGACTGGAAGCCGCGAAACCTTTCACAACCCTTCCCGAGTGATCCAACATCCACCGCAAACTTGAATGTCAGCACGCGCGAAGTGGCTGCCATCAATGTTGTGTTAAGACCATTTCACGAAGCTGTGATCGCACTGCCCAACGAGTCTGGGGCTAATTTTTTTAATCTCCAAACTCAGCCTTCCGAATTCCCTTGGTGGGCGGAGGAACTCGATTTTGGAAATCGTTCGGTCTTAACGCCGATACAGCAGGCATTTCTAGCCTCGCCAAGCGATTGGCTGGATACACTCGAACGCTTCGCAAAAAGTGAGGATTTAGAGCCTGCACTAGAAGGATTGCGTATGCAGATTCAACTCGGAAAGTATGACCTGCTATTCGGTTCCGACGGAATCTTTCGACGCGCAGAGCTAAAGCCAGAATTAGGTAATCTCCTCGATCATTTGCTGACGCAATTGAGAGACTCCGAGGATGTAGCGGAGTTTCAAACTCAATTGAAAGCCCTAGTGGGAGAACGGGATGTCACGGTCATGGAGCTCTTGATTCCTAAAACAAAAATTGAACTGGAATCGGGTGCAGATAAACAACTAGTCGATTACTTGTCCGATTCCATGATTGACGTTCGAGCATTGGCCATCATGCAACTGGAAACGATCACAGGTGTTACTCATGGTTATCAAGCCACCAATCCTTCGGCGGAGTCGTTGCTAGCGTGGAAACGAAGCTTGGCAAAAAAGCAGATAAGATGGAAGGAACCAAGCCTACCCGAAGCGCCTGAAATCAGCCAATAACTGCAGCAGCTCAATAGTTTCTTGCCTGCAGTCATAAGGGAAATCCAATAGCTTTCTGCATCTCGACATGCGATCTCGATACCGTGTTTTCCGTGGGGATAGACAAGTTCGCCGATTTGATTATCGTCTTTCCGAGCGTTGATGCGGCCTTCATCACTCCGGAACTAAAGGACTCAAAAGAACATGACGGAATCTACCAAACTCTTGGCAGGCCAAACGGCCCTCGTATCGGGTGGTGGACGCGGTATTGGAGCCGCTGTCGCAATTGCACTCGCTCAGGCTGGTGCCAACGTAGCCATCAACGATCTACGTGAGCCGAACGAAACTTTGGCCGCGTGTCGATCAGTTGGAGTGAATGCGATGGGGTTGATCGGAGACGTTTCAGACCAAGCAACCGTCGAATCGATGGTTAAGGCATGCGAAGAGCAACTCGGACCTATTTCGATTTTGGTCTCCAACGCAGCCTATAGCGACCGTGAATTGTTTTATGCAGCAAATATGGATGGGTTCCGGAAGACGATCGATGTTTGCATGTGGGGACCGTTTTATTTGGCACGCGCCGTTGCAAATCGGATGATCCCGCGAGGCACCGGTGGCAACATGGTCTTCGTCAGCTCTCCACACGCCTACAAAGCGATCCCAGGCGCGATGGCTTATAACATGGGTAAGGCTGCACTTGACCAGATGGCGCGAACTGCGGCTGTAGAACTCGCAGAACATCGCATTAGGGTCAATATCGTCCACCCCGGTTGGACGGACACTCCAGGCGAGCGCAAATTCTTTTTCGAGGATGAATTAAAGCAGCATGGTGAAAACCTGCCTTGGGGTAGACTTGCGAAACCTGAGGACATTGCCCATGGCGTCGTCTTTTTATGCGACCCGAGAAGCGAATACATCACCGGAGCAACGCTTTCCATCGACGGCGGGATCGTACTTCCGTACCAAGAAATGTTCCGCATTCGCAATCGGCCCAAATAATCATGCAATGAATCTCGCTACGTGGTTTCAGGCGGCGTGCTTCGCGGCGATAAAAATCGACCGATTACCGGCTGGATTGGTCGATTCCCCGTCGCATCTAGTGCAACGAGAGCTAGTTGGTATGCTCGATGCTTCATCCAAACTATCGACCTAACTGTTGCTATCATCGATCGTTGTCGGAAGCTTGCGTTCGAGCAACGCCACTCCGTTGCGATAAAGCATCTTCCAAATGGATTCGTAGCCATCGGAGAAACGAATCGTGCACACGGTTCCGATTTTCGGCAAGATGTTGGTGGGATTATTCAATTCAACGTGCGCGGCTAATCGCGGTTGATCGGTTTTCAGTTCCTCTGAGCCGTCCGGACTTCGATCGACGGATACCACCAGAGGTCCGCCATAGATCGCTGCCAAAGAAGGGTACTCGACAAGTTGCTCAGCATTGGGCATCGACCGTAGCAGTTGACCAAGTACGGAACCGTTCGAAGAACGATAGACCAAGACAGGCTTGCCCAAGTTTTTCGAAACTCGATCCCATTCCGATTGGGGGATGGAGGCTCGTACCTCCAACTGGCTGGGATTGGCAATCACCCCTAACATGGCTCCCTCTTGCAGGAAACTACCGGTCCAATGCTTCGAATCCCGAGCTATCAGAACCCCATCTCGCTGTGCACGCACCCGGAGCGAATCAACCTTTTTCTCGAGACTTTGGAGCTTCACCTGCAGTGACTCGAGCAACGCTTCCTCATTTTGAAGTTCAGTGAGTTTCTGCAGGGTACGCAAACTGCTACATCTTTCACTGCAAAGCAAGAACTCAGTCCTCGCCTGCTCGCACTCCAACTCAATATCAGGATTTGATAGCTCTAGGATGCAAGTACCAGCAGCAACATACTGGCCATCGTATGCATGGACGTTTCGAATGAAACCTGCCACGTCGGTCCTAAGCTCTTGCGGCTTTACAAAGTCCACCACACCCGGCCACACCACCTGAAGTGGACTTGGCGCGAAACCGAGCAGTACAAGGCCCAGGCATACGAGAGATGCCCGAATAGATTTCTTGGGGCAAATCGATACAAAGATTGACGGGGCCGTCTGTGTTTGGCTGGTTTTTCGCTTTGCCAGAAATGGAAATACGAACCAAATCCCGACAAAGAAAGAGACGATGGCTAATCCGACACCATCCCATGCGATAAAAACTCCCCATCCCATCGTGATGATGACAATCATCCTGGAGATCCACGAAGCGATCCCGTAGAGGATTACCATGGGCGTTCCGTGACTGACGTCGCGATCCTTCGTAAATAAAGAACGGACAAAGCCTCTCATAGCTCGATTCGCATCCTGCCACAAATTCGGCCGTCCCAACCAATCGATCAAGATATAGTATCCGTCGTAACGCATGAGAGGGTTTGCGTTGAACGCAAACGTTGTCACTGTTCCGAGCGATGCAATAGAGGCACAGAGATATCGCAGGTTGTTATTCTCGGTGGAACAGGCGACGATGGCGCAAACAGCAGCAAGGGTCAATTCAAAAATCATGCCCGCGCTGCTGACCAACATCCGGTACCATTTGTTTTCAAGCGTCCACAATCGGGACACATCAACATAAGGAGATGGCGCAAAAAAGATAAACCCAAGGCCTGCACCCGATGTCCTAACATGAACTCGCTCACATGCAATCGCATGCCCCGCCTCATGCACAGCCTTCAGGATCAGCCAAGCGATCAACCACCACCATTGGCTTCCTGGAATAAACAGCTGGCTGGTAATCGAATTGAGCTCCTGCCAGTTGCTAAACGCATATACGGCGCCTGTCACCCAGAACAAGACCGCACAGATCAGACTCGGCCATGAAATAAGGAATCTCCAGGGCTGGCAAAAGCGATGGATCCATTTTCCGGATAACACCGGAAACCGCACAAAGCTCGGATCGAACGGTCGAAAAGGTGTAGTTGACCTCGGTGCCACCGGACTGGATTTTACAGTTTGCAAGGAGGGCTCAGTGAACTCTGGTGCGGTAGCAGGCTCGAGAAGTCCTGATTGCATCAGCCATGAAACCATCTTCTGTAGTTTGGCGGAGTCAACCCCCTCGCTTTCCCCATACGATTGCAGCATCTCGATGGCATCGTTGAGCGTCATCGGCTTTGCGAACAGAGAGCATAGGGTGTATTCCATTTTCCCAAGCCGCATAAGCCGTCCCGACGACTTGTCATCAACAATATATTTCAAATCGTTTCCAGAACGAACCGGAGCGATATTGAGATCTGAGCGAAGCCTAAATGCAATGGGATTCATGGTCTTGCTTTTTGTATTACCAAACCCACTGCTGTGATAGCCATTGGACTGGTCGATGGAAGAGCAACCATCCCAACGTTCGCCATCCTGCTCCGATCCGAGCAGACGCTTTCATACCTGGGCGAAGCCCAGATTCAAAGTCTCGAATCAAGACGTCCGCGACGAACACCGCCTCGTTATCGATCACGGTAGCACGCGGGTCGATACGTAAAATCTTTCCATGGAATGCGCGAAAACCTGTCGCGTCGGAGCGGACTGTCACGGCGTCACCAACAGAGATTTGTTCCAAATCGTACGCCGAAAGTCGAACCTCCGCCGTCATCAACCCAAGTTCCGCCACTTCGAAAAGGTTCTGACCTAAATTAACCGGCATACCGATACTTTTTTGAAGATCACCGAAGATGACAACACCGGTTACAGGAGTTCGTATTTCCAAGCGATCCAACTGGTTCTGAATGCTTTCGATTTTCAATTGAGCTTGTTCGCACTCAAGCATCGCAAGTGAATAATTGCTCGAGGCTCTGTTGGCGAGGGCCGCATTTGCCTTTTGCTTCGCCGATTCGAATTCCGCCTTAGCAGTCGCAAGATCACGTTGCATTTGATCGTCATTGATCGTAGCTAAGAGATCTCCTTTATTGACCAAGTCCCCCGGACGGACCTCGCATGTAGCAATCCGCCCCTGAATTGGGCTAGCTACAAACTGCTTCGCCTCAGGTTCAATCACACACTCCCGCTTCGGAAAATACGGTATGGGCAGTGTCATGAGCAGTATCATCAATGCAATGGGGATAGCGCACCAGCGAGGATTTGAAACCATCCAATCGACGATCCCTAACCATCTCGAGAACCTTCGATTTCGGCGAATGGCATACCATGCATCCACTTGATTAGCGACATGCTCAAATTTGCTATCGCAAAGCTTCGCGAATCGCTCACGCGAGGCAGACGACTCGATACTACAAATCATCAGACAGTTCCCCCTCGATTCTTGAAGGGAAAAACTCTTGACTGCGATTGCGCGATCTCCAGTCTTCTGTGTCCATTGACTCAAAAGAACACTTGGTTGAAACGACAGTTTGCGGAAGTCATCTACGTCATTGGTCCAATCGGGCTCCGCCATCGCATAGTGACCGGTTTTGCTCCAAAGTGACTCCCGTGCGACGGGTGTCAAATCCACCAAATGGCTTCGGAATTCGCTAGATCGCCAACCGCATTGGCCGCTCTCCACGATGTTTCCCGACGGAGAAACGACGAGAATCGCAGTCCGCTCCGTGGTGAATCTCGCCACAGACTCGGCAATTTGCTGCAAACAGAGCGGTGAAAATAAATTGGTACTGGTACTTTGCGGCAGCACCGGTACGCCTGCATCACTGGCCGACGAATCCAGTGTGGCCTTGAACTCAACTTGGCTCGACCGCCGAGCGCTCGCACCAACGGATGGAGTTCCATCGGTAGTCAAGCCCGAGATGAGCGATGTTAACTTGTCCATCAAACCTTCGCTTGAAGGAACAGCGGTTGGCTTGCAAATCCGCCGGATATCCTCAGCTAGATCAAACGACTTCGCCTCGCCCACCGCATTCAATTCGGTGGTCCGACTGAGATCGTCTCCATTAGTCGTTGGTGTCGTTGAGCCAGAGCTCATGGTTATCCACAATCAGAAGGTTTAGGGGCGGATCAAATCACAGGCGGACGATCGTATATCATGGTTTGAATTATCGATGAGGATCGTCATTTGAGTGATATTCTCGGTTGCGATGGGAGCAATGAATTCGATTTCTGCACTCACCACAACTCCGTTGAGTAACCGAACAGTCGCCGTTTTGCGTTCACGGAACTTCTGCGCCATTTCGTCACTCAACAGAAATCGAGCTCGCAACTTCGATGTATCCAAAATTCGGACAATCGCTGGTTGCGTTGCTGCAACGTACTCTCCGGCATCATGCAGAACTTCGATAATGATGCCATCGTGTGGGGCCGAGATGGTGCGTTCGTCAAGAGCGTTCATAGCCTTGATCAATCGCGTATAGGCGATTTCTTTTGCCTCTTGTTGCGCAATCCATTTCGCATGGGAAATATTCATCTCCAATTCCTCACGTTTCAATTCCAATGGGCTGACGCGAGTTCGCTTTGAAAGATCCTGTATGGCCACGAATTTCCGTCGATTAAACTCGTATTCATGGTGCGCGGTGTCGATGGTTCCTTGAGACTGCCATTCGATTTCCGCTTCTTCGACTTGTATGCGTTGCAGGTTGTCTTGTAATTGGGCGATCTTTTGCCCCCGTTTTACTTTTTCCCCCGGTTTAACAGCGATCTCCTTGATAACCCCGACTTCGGCAGTTGCAACTTCAGTATTGAGATGCGCCTCGAGGACTCCCCGAAGAGCATCTTCTTTGACATCCGTCGCTCGTCTCGGCAGTGCGGACTGTGCAAATGTCTGCTCCGCTGCAAATACCACACACAGAACGGACGTAATTCCGAGGATGGTTCGATTGGAATACATGATTTTTGGCTGCAGAAAAATCTGTTAACCAGAACGCAGCGCAGTAGCCCGTTGCTACCATCGTCGATCGCGCTCTAAGGATCCGCCCACTATGGGGCCTTGAATCCTTAGTTCAAACATGGCTCGTAGACATGGCGCATCGTACGCAATTGGAAAACTTTCCCTGAATAGGAAGGCCGTTTGTAACGATTGTTCCGATTGGTATCGCCCAGCGTGATCCGTTGCCACCATGAATGGGCGAAAAGGCTAAAGTTGTCTGGCCTCGCGCAGGCTCACGATCGCAATGAAGAAGTTGTTCTTTCGCGTGTCCCAGAGTCCCGAAATCCAAACCGAGCCCTAAAAACCCGATCGTTTCTAGGCTTTCCGCGATTCCCGGCTGGACCATGAAACAACGGTGATCACTAAAAAACTCAGTGGAATGGTTACCAATCCAGGTTGGCTGAACGGAACCCACGCAGCCTTGGGATCCCACCCGTATAGATTTTTGTACATCTCGGGACAAACGGCGATCCATAACACCGATGTAATCGTCCCTACTAGCACTCCGGCTACAATTCCCTGCTTTGTAGTTCCCTTCCAAAACAACAGCATCAACAGCGCTGGTAGATTCGCTGACGCCGCGATTGCAAACGCCCAACCGACGAGATAGCTAACGTTCATCCCTTCAAAGGCGAGCCCTGACAGGATAGCGAGCGATCCAATCGCCACCGACGAAATCTTAGCGACTCGAATCAGTTGCTGGTCGCTTAGCTTAAGTCCCAACATCCCACCTACAAAATCGTGTGCAACGCATCCTCCAGCCGCGACGATCAAACCGCTGACGGTACCGAGCACCGTAGTAAACGCGATCGCGGAAACCCCAGCGAAGAGGAGCTCAGAAAAGCTTTGGGCAAGGAGTGGCGCCGCCATATTCGAATCGCTGGGATCGAGAGCCCCACTCACCATTGCACCAAATCCAATATACAGCGTAAGCATGTAAAAAAAGCCGATTGCACCGATCCCCACGATCGTGCTCTTTCGCGCGGATACTTGATCCTTGACTGTGTAATACCGGATCAATATGTGCGGCAGAGATGCGGTACCACCAAAGAGCGCCAGCATCAAAGATATGAAATCCAACTTAGGGAACCACTGGTCGTCTCGGATCCCTTTGAACGTTGGAAGATTTCCTGGGGCCATCATCGAGTCCCCTTTAACCACGCGCGGAGCATACTCAACAACCGGGCTTCCATCGACCGTGCTTTTCGTCGTTTGTGACAATTCGATGGTACTGCCCGACAGTTGAGTCAAGAAGCTGAATGGCCCAAGTGGCCCCGTTCCAACACGGCCTTCAGGAAGCTCTAAAACCCGGCCGACTGGTTGCACATTACGCTGATCTTTGCCTAACCCCAAAGGTACGCCATCCACCAACTTCTTTTGGTTGGAATCCAGGGTTATCCGTTGTGGAATGGAGCGAGGCCCCTCTTGCGAAACGTTCATTCCTCGATTGAGCACGAGGATCGTTAAGATCAAGGAAAAGATGACCAGCAATCCGCCCTTGAGGAATTGAACATACGTAGTACTCACCATCCCGGCAGTCACGACGATGATCACCACAATCGATCCCACCAAAACAACTCCTTGCCAATACTGCAATCCCAGTAGCGGCTTCACCAAAGCCCCAGCACCAACCATTTGCGGTACCAGGTAAACAAGACTCACTACCAAGGTGCTGAATCCAGCTGCGGTTCGTATACCCTCTGACTTGAATTTGCTCGCCAATGCATCTGCAAATGTGTACTTGCCAAGTCGCTTCAATGGTTCGGCAATCACCAACAACGCGACCAGCCAACCCGCGAGATATCCGATGGAATACAGAAACCCATCAAACCCGTAAAACGCTATCATGCCACAGATACCCAGGAATGATGCAGCTGACAAATAGTCTCCTGCAAAGGCGATCCCATTCACAAACCAATGGATAGAACCACCTGCTGCAAAATAGCCAGCGCTAGAACGCGCTCGAGCACCAAGGTAAAAACTAAGCCCAATCGTTCCTACGACCATCAGCGCAAACACGATAATTGCTACTGGGCTGGATTCGTAAACCATAATACTACTCGTGGACTATTTGACTTTTCATTGAATCGACGCTTGAGAGTCGGCGGGGAACCGAAATACAAGTGAGCTACTTATCACGACAAAGCAATCCATAGACCATCGCAATGACCAAAGAGAAAAAAACAAGTCCTACTCCATACGCGACGGTGAGTGGTATTCCAGAAACCCGCGTTTGGGAAATCCACTGGTACGCAAAGGTACACAACCCGATGAATCCTCCGTAGGCAATACTGAAAAGCGATAGTAGAACCAATCCAATACGCTGTCGCCGCTGGACTACGGAATCCGATTCGTGCTCGACGGTATTCGCTGAATGATGCATAAACCGACAACTATTGGCTAAGATGGTGTAGCGGGTGAAGGGAAGACCGAATTCGTTCGGGCTAACAGCTTAACCCATCCAGCGAGACTATGGTTTAGCCCGCTCGCGATATTTTTCAATACGACCCGCAACTCCGGGAATCGTCCGTAACGCGTTGCCAGAGTAAATTTTTTCCAGGGCCCCCAAGGAGAGCCCCAGCCCGTAGATTCTCCAATCACCTTGTGGAGGAGGCGATTTTTCGGAGTACCGAAAGTACTCGTCTCGGGTCTCTAGAAATCGCCAGTAGATGCGGAGTCGTTCTTCAGGGAATGGGCCATCGGTTCCAAAAAGGATCCGATCCGAATATTTTTCCATGAATGCGTTGGCACTGTAGGGCTGCCTCCCCAACTCATTGATTCGCGAGGAAATCTCAACCATCAAGTTGGGGTAGTCATCTAACCAACCAGCAAGTTGTTGCAGGTCCTCGCCATCATTTCCCAAGTGGGCCGCGATAAAAGTCGTCCCAGGAAAACGAGCGATAACTCGGTTCCTCGCTGAATGCAATTCGGACCGCGATGGAAATTCCTCACCCAAAAACGACCAATCGGGATGCGCTCGCAGTTCAGTCTCACGCTCATTGCTGGTATCAATCGGACGAAAGAAGGCACTAGGATCCGCGGTATGCATCAAAATGGGCAACTGCAATCGACCACAAACATCCCAGATCGGATCCCAATGAGGATCATCGATACGAATTTTTGATCCATCCCGATTCTTCCATCGTAGGCCGAAATCTTTAAAGAACTTCAGCCCACTGATACGTCCGCGTTGATGCTCCACCCGCAACCGCTCCACGACATCCTGAACGAAACCTTCCTGGTTGCACGCCCACGTACTCGGTTCATCCGCCGTGCCGTTCCCCTGGAAATCGATGTTCGCAAACAAAACAAATCGATCTCGATACTTCCGCCAAAGATACTCCTCATGCGAATCCAAACGCGGAGAGAGTTGGGCGTCGAGCGAGACGCTTACGGCGATATTGTTGCGATCCATCCATTCGACATAACGGTCGAGTAATTCCTCGTCATGCTTGGCCTTCACATAAAAATGAGTGTGCACATCCACGACCGTAAATCGCGCCGATAAAACTTCTGTTGATCCCAATTTGACGCTAGGTGCTCGCTCTGAAACAGAAGCCGCATCGGAGGCGACGACCGTGTTTTGCCCTAAACTCGAATTGGAAACAAGGTACACCGATCCCCATAAAGTGATCGCAAAAAACAAGTGTGGATTAATCATTGCGGATGACCCACCAAAGAATGAAGACCGTGGCGAAACGTTGGGTAACGAAGTTGGATGTTCAATTCTTCAAGCAGTTTTTGATTGCTGACACGCTTGTTCGAGTCGCTGCGTGAAACAGGACGATCGTGTCTCAATGCCCCGTGCTCAATTCGAGTCGTCGCCCCACCCGATGCAGACACGTTCGGCGATCCCCCGGACTGTGATTGTCCATTGGGATCTTCACCGACCTGAGTAAAAATGGGGGATGGTAAGCCCATCACCTGCGAGATCCATTCGTAGTATTCTCTGCGTGTTGGACTATTTCCATCGCTAACGCAGTAGAGAGCACTAGGTGCCGGATGCTCTGCAACTACAGCAATCGACGTCACCAAATCGTCGACATGGATCAAATTCAAATAACTTTCGGGGTCCACCTCCATAGGTTTCTGATCACGGATCGCTTGCCAACGCGGAACACGGTCCGGACCGTAGATTCCAGCAGGCCGAAGCACCACGCAATTTTTGGAGCCATTGGACTTATTGATCCAATCCTCGCCTCCTAAGGCTGCAATCGAACCGGGTCGCACAGGGCCAACAGCCGAAGACTCATCAACCCATTCGGCTTCCTTGGTAACTCTTCCAGAAGCAGCAAAAACTCCCGTCGTTGAGAGATAAATCCACCGAGGCATGGCCGCTGGGTACCCGCTCGGAAACACCCCACCCCCTTGCGAGTCTAGCCATCGCCAAAGATTCCCCAATCCCGCTACATGTGCCATTTCAGGCAACTGTCCGGGGGGCGGAGAATGTGAAACGGCGACAAGTATCGTCGCGATCGGTACCGGAGGAAGTGCCTTCGGCAAGTCGCGCGATAGCCAATTCCAAACGACAGGCTCAATCCCAGCCTTCCCAAGTTCGGCCCCCCGTTCCTCGGTTCTAGTGATAGCCAGTACCCGATCTCCTTTTGCTAGCCAATGGGAGGCCACACGGGATCCTACATAGCCGCACCCTACAATCAATCGGACTGATTTCATCTTCCAGGACTGCCTGCCGAATCGATACGAACGGAACAAAGATTCCAGAACTTAGGCTAGTTTCCGAATCTTTCTAAAGTTCCATTGTACAGGAGGGTTTCATTTTGGCGGGCCTTAGCGAATAATCGATTCCATCCTTTCTGAACTGGTTGGAATCTAAAAATTTCTTGACTTGGCGGCTTGCATGCGGATTTTTGAGGAGCGAATGGTGAACGGCGGCGACATCTCATCCTGGAATTTTGCTTGCAACTCAAGCCGCATCGCCAGCATCAACACACCGAATCCGCGGGATCACCATCTCCCAATTCACACCAGGAATGATCCATTCATCCGATGGATTCCCATGGGAGTTTTTCTGGCCCTCTTGTGCTACGCTGGTTCTGCTTTATCACAGGAAGTTCCTGGCACGCAGGAACGAACTTCGCTCAAGATACCCGTCCTAGAGCCAACATCACCCGACTCCGCTGTCGTCGCGGCGACTCATGTATCGATCGAACCAGGGATTGATCGACTCTTGAGAGGGGACGATCCTCGCGATCTTAAAGAACTAAAAGTACTCCAAAAGCAGCAGTCCAAGGTTGCTGAAAAAGTCCATCGAGTCACAGTCAACCTTCAGCATGGCAGCACGCAGGGTAGCGGCGTCATTATCAATGAGGATGGCTATATCCTTACCGCCGCACACGTCGCAGGAAAGCCGAAACAACGGATCACTGTCGTGCTTCATGACGGTCTTCGTGTTGAAGGCATCAGCATGGGCGTGAACCGGGATAACGACGCAGGACTTGTTCGCATCTTGAAAAACCGCGATGACAACAACCAACCTTGGGCACACGCCGCGCTTCCTGCCATGGATGAACGGCTCAAGGTCGGGCAATGGTGTATCGCTGGTGGACATCCAGGTGGATGGATGCCTGACCGCCCATCGGTTATCCGAGTCGGTCGAATCCTTCGCGTGACCGATACCACCATTGTCACCGATTGCTCTCTCATCGGCGGAGACAGCGGCGGTCCCTTGTTCGATCTTCAGGGCAAGCTTATCGGAATTCACAGCCGTATTGGTGTCGATGTCGATGACAACATGCATGTCCCCATGAAGGTTTTCATAACATCGTGGGATCGATTAGCGAACAGTGAAGCGTGGGGCACTCTGCCTGGATTCAAGCCCGTTATCGGCGTGACTGCCTCACGTACCTCCGACGCCAAAAAGGAATGCGTGATCGGCAATGTGTCTGCGAATGGGCCGGCTGCCCAAGCCGGTGTCAAGGCCGGGGATCAAATCGTCCGCTTCAACGGTTCCGAGATCACGAGCTTTGATCGACTCAAGGAAGAAGTCGATGCTACCGTTCCCGGAGAACGCGTTACCTTGGAAGTTTTGCGCGACGGCAAACGAATTACGCTCCGATTGATAGTGGGTGTTTCCGACGAGTCGTAAGCACTCCCTTTTGAACTCTTTATCGATCAACGAATCAATCTACGAATCGATCTACTCAAATTGCGATGTTCAGCCATTGCTTTTTGTCTCTCGCGGTCGAAAGGTTCGTTCAGGCAACACCGATCAGCACTGACGGTTGTGCGGTTGAACGACTCACAAATTCGGTGTCAATTCACGAAGATTGCGCTTGAAAAATGGCAATCGCGAAGCGGCTTGTTTATAATCAAACCCCTCTCGCTCACGAGCCTCAAGAGATTCAACCTTGGTCGAAAGGTGCGATTCATGAAAAACGGACTTGGAAAGATTGCGATCATTGCGTCGTTGGGATTGTGGAGCGGCGTTTCGATGGTGAGCGATCAGGATTCCAAGTGTTGCGTTCTTCTGAACGGTGCCCGGACCGCATGCGACCTAGAGAACAACCCACCGGTCCAGACGGCTCCATTCCTTGCGAATTGGATACTTTCTGAAACTGATCCTGACGCGGAAGATTCCTCTCGCTTTATCCAACAAGGCTCCGGGTTGTTAGGAAAAGAAGCTCGGTTCCTAGGAAGTCGCTCCAACCAAAGAAGTCATCACGGCACCCTTCGTATTTATCGCGAAGCCATCGGTGAACAATGGAAGTCGACTGTCCAGATCCTCGCGGACAGCCAGCAATTAGCGCTCGGTTCCATCGTGCGTGAAAATGGCTGGATCACCACGAAGTCGACCGAGGTACCCGATACGCCGATCGAAGTTCGATTGTTTGATGGATCGCGCGCTCAAGGAGCGGTGAAAATTCGCCGCCCAGATCTGGATCTTGCCTTGATCAAAATCGATCGCGACCAGCTACCCCCAATCCAATGGAGCAAAGAAGCCGAAGTACCTCTCGGAGGATGGATCGCAAGTGCCGATTATCGCGCATTGCCACTCGCACTCGGTGTCGTCAGTGTACTCAACCGAAACGTTCGACAAGAGCGCGCCGTGCTAGGTGTTCAACTCTCCGCCCAACGTGATATCGCCTACGTAGAAAATGTCGTCGTGGGGAGTGGTGCCGAAAAAGCTGGGATCAAAGATGGCGACATCATTCGCGAGATCGATGGCAAAGAGTTAGCGACACGACGCGAAGTTTTAGACTATTTGATCAGTATGCCAGCAGGACAACGCTTGACCGTTGGCGTCGAGCGATCGGGTACACGGGTAAAACTTGTTGCCCAGATGATGGACTTGTCAAACTCCCTACTCGATCCCACCGAAATGGAAGTAAACGGCAGCATCAGCGCGAGAGCTACCGGATTCCGCAATGTCATCCAGCATGATACGGTGCTATCGCCCCAGAATTGTGGCGGTCCATTGATTGACATCGATGGAAACGTCGTCGGCATGAACATCGCTCGAGCCGGTCGCGTTTGCTCGTATGCAATTCCTGCTGGGCTTGTCGCCTCAACGATCGATGAAATGCTCGATTCCGTTTCAAAACAGAATCTTACCGATCTGACCTCAACTTTGAACAAGGAATCAACAGAAGTTTTCACCGCAACGAATGGGACGTCGCTCCCACTGCCAGCATCCGTCCCAGGTGCCATTCAGGTGGAATCTCTCAAACCCGAAGTGACTTTGCCAAGCTCTCCCAAACCCTAGAGCTACACTCGTTCGCAAAAAACTTGCGTTCGTTGTGCCCTAGTCGTATTCGACCAAGATCAAAAATCAAAGCACCCTGTTTGGTCACCTCCCACTTGGCCGAAGTGCTAACAGATTCGCGGCAGAGCATCTCCCGAAGGCATAACCACAACCCGCTGCGTCCCAAACTGTGTTATGCCCACGACAACTCCTGGATGATCCTGGACCACCCTCCCTAGAATAGAGGCACTTTGTCCGAGTGGATGGCGCCGCATTGATCGTAAGGCGTACTCCGCTTGATCCATGGAAACGAACAAAAGAAATTTCCCGTCGTTTGCGACAGCCCATGGATCGATTCCTAGCATCTCGCACGCAGATCAGACCAAGGGAGCAATCGGTACACTACTTTCTCCGATGTTGATACCGAGCCGCACGCCCTCCGCCAACTCATTGAGAACGCTCGATAATCCTCCGCGTGTTGGATCTCTCATCGCGTGGATAGCGATTCCCGCATGAAGGAGTGAGTCAATCAGCTGATGAAGTGGCGCACAATCACTAACAATCTCCGTCGAGATCGGCAGGCCACCGCGAGCTGCCATGATCGCCATACCGTGATCGCCAATAGTCCCGCTGATCAAAATTGCGTCACCAACCAGAATGCGATCGGGACCTACATACCGACCTTTTGGAACGATTCCGATTCCCGTCGTTGTGATGTAGCACCCATCCCCGCGTCCCCGATCGACTACTTTGGTGTCACCAGTGACAATCGGAATACCTGTTTCGCACGCTGCCGTTCCCATTTCCTCAGCCAATAACTTCAGCTCGCTGAGCGGAAAACCCTCCTCGAGTATCCACGCTGCACTGATGGCGATAGGCGTTGCTCCGCTAACCGCTAGATCATTGATGGTTCCATAAACGGAGAGCTTTGCGATATTGCCTCCTGGGAAAAACCTAGGAGTCACTACATAGGAATCCGTGGTTATCGCGACTTTACCACCTGAAAAATGAAGTAGGGCTGAATCAAGCTTCCGATGGAGCGATAAGGTTCCTATCGCTGGCAGGAAGATTTCATCCAAAAGTCGCTGCGATAATTTCCCCCCGCCCCCATGGGCCATGCTAATCCATTCATTTTCCGAATGAGGGATTGCGGATTGCCACGTGTTTAAGCTGTCAGGGCGCGCCGTTTCCGGAGTGCGTTTTGTGTTGGGTAGATTGGATACTTCGCGATTTTCATTCATTGCGGAGCGTTCGCCTTGGAACCCAATTGCGAAAACTGATAATACGCTGCACATGCACCTTCGTGGGAAACCATTGGTGCACCAAGGGGTGAATCGGGGGTACAACCTTTTCCAAACTCCTCGCATTGATTCGGTTTGAGAATGCCCCGTAAAACATCGCCAGCCCTGCAATTGTTGCACTCTACGGATTTCCAATCCAAGGGGAAACGAACTTCTGCATCGAAATCACGAAAAGCCTCCGAGAGGCAGAATCCGCTTTGGGGAATCGTTCCAATACCTCTCCATTCACGGTCGGTTACTTGAAAAACTTCTCGGAGAACTCCTCGTGCCGTCGGATTTCCATCCGCTGCAACCGTACGTTGGTAAGCATTTTCAACGTATGCTTGGCCTTTTTCCAGTTGCAACACAGCGAGCCTGATCCCCTCGAGTAGATCGACAGGCTCGAAGCCCGTAACAACAATCGGGATACGGTACATCTCGCTGAGCCGATGGTACGCTTCGTAACCCGTGACCGCACAAACATGACCTGCAGCGAGGAACGCATCCACTCGACACACGGGATCTGATGCAATCATTTCGATTGCCGGAGGCACCAAGACATGCGAGACCAAGGCACTAAAGTTCTTTAGCTTTTCGCTTTTCGCGATTTTAATCGCCATCGCATTCGCTGGAGCTGTCGTCTCAAAGCCTATCGCGAATAAAACTACCGATCGATTCGGATTGTCCCTTGCAATCTGGCAAGCCTGAAGAGGGGAATAAATGGTCCGGATGTCACACCCGCGAGTCTTCAAACCACTCAAGCTCCCTCGAGATCCGGGAACTCGCAGCATATCTCCATAGGTGCAAAGAATCACCTTAGGCTGCTCTGCTATCATTTGCGCACGATCGATAGTTTCAACGGGTGTAACGCAAACAGGACATCCTGGTCCATGAATCAGCCGAATGGATTTGGGAATCATTTGGTCGATCCCATACCTCATGATGGAATGCGTCTGTCCACCACAGACCTCCATAATCGACCAGGATCTTGTTGTGGTTTCATGGATCGAACGAGCGACGGCATCGGCGATATCACCGTCACGGTATTCCTGAAGATGCTTCATCGGTAATTGCTCCACCATTGAATGATCACAGCTTTATGGAATATCCCAGCGACTCTACACCGACGGATTTCTCTCGGCAAAATCCGTTTCCAGTATTCCAAGTTCTCGAAATTGAGCGAGTGTTCGCAAGGCTTCCGATTCATTGATCCGACTGATCGCGAATCCCACATGTACGATCGCATACTCGCCAATTTGGATTTCCGGAAGATACTCGAGGCAAACCTCGGCAACGACACCCCCGAAATCCGCTCGTCCCATAAGGAATCCACGCGAGGGATCAATACTTATTATTTTTCCTGGAACGGCGAGACACATTGCGTTGGGACTTAAACTATCTCAAGTGAGACGAAAGGTGTTCTTGTCGAAGGATCGCGCGGATGGTGATTACCTGGTATCATAAGAGGCATTGATCTTTCGCAAAGACCTGCTTCGCATCTACAACTAGTGAGTTGGGGTTTTCTCAGCGGCTTTTTTGGCTGCTTTGGCCTAGTGATTATGGATTCACGCCATGCATGAGCTCTCGATCGCACAGCAAGTGATCGCGATCACCAGGGAGCATCTTACCAACGAGCGTGCATCACGCGTACTTAGGATCAAGATACGATTAGGAGAGTTTTCATGTGTTCATCAGGACTCTCTCCAGCATGCGTTTAGAATGCTTGCCGAAGACACGGCCACGGAGACGACCGAGCTAGTTATCGAAAGAATTCCATTGGCGGTTTACTGCCCGACCTGTAACCTGGTAAGCAATTCCACCTGCGGCGTTCAGTCGCTCCGATGCCCACGATGCGACCGTCCAACCGGCGATATTCGACGAGGACAGGAATTGGAATTGGATTGGATCGA
>VGZN01000022.1 GCA_016872635.1 Planctomycetota bacterium
CCTGAGCGTCGGCTCCTCAGCGACGACTGCTGGCAGTTGCGGTTCTTCGGAAAACTCACGAAGCAACTTGGTCCCGACTTCGATATCGGAAACCCCTTGTCGGGTGCGATCGGTGGTCCATCGACCGGCCCCCCAACCCGCCAACAATATCGCTTCGCCATTTCGCGACGATCGGATGGCCATTTCGATGGCTGCTTCGCGGTTAGGTACGATCTGGATCGCTGCAGGCCGTTCGCAGCCATCGAGCACTTGCCAAACGGACTTTTGCCCAAACCGCACCGATCTTCGTGATTGGGTCAAAATCACATACCTGGCGGCCCGTTCCAAAACACGACCATAAGCTGCCAGTTGCTCAGGTGTCGCCGCATCGGGAACCTCTGCGACGCAGATCACAGGGGTTCCATCCTTGGACAAGGAATGCAACGCGACTGCCAATCGATCTGCTTGATCAGCGACGTCGACGTAGACGCTGCGAGTGCCATCGCCCGGCACTCGTTGCATTCGTCCTGGAAGGCGCTGCAACCGTTCGACTCCTTGGACGGTTTCATACAATTCCAGCCCAAAGGTATATCCGACGGCGATGGCGCTGAGCATGTGGCGCGCATTGTGGTCCCCAAGAATCGTACTGGTCAGGGGTGCAATACAATTCCCCGCCGATACCATGATTGACTGCTCGCCCTTCATCGCCCGCGTCCTCCGGCCGGATACGTCGGCCGCTGCATCGAGCCCGTAACTGATCGCTTCAGGCTGATGGCGGGAAATCCAGCGGTTGAGTCTCGCGTCATCGGCATTGTAAACAACCACACCATGAGGTTTGAGTTGCTGCACCAATCGGCTCATAGCATTTTCGACTCCGCGTGCTTGGAGGGAATCACTTCTCTGGCACTTCCGAAGACTGGTGAACACTAACACGTCAAACTCCATACCAGTCGCAGCATGCGATCGCAGCATATTATCGCTCAACTCAATCACCGCTGCCGGAGTTCGGTTATCGACGCTTTGCTGCAACCATTCAGCAATCGCTAACGAATCCGCGTTGGATTCGCACAGAAGACCGGATTCCTTTCCGTCACTCGCCCCCAGATCGGTAAAGTACGCAACGGTTTTTCCGATCCGCTTTAACATCGACGCAACCATCAACGATGCAGAAGTTTTTCCATGCGTTCCAACGACACCGATAGTGAGTATCTTCTCACATGGATTTCCCGCCAAAGCGAGACTCAACTCGGCATAAGCATCCCGCACACTTGGAACAATGCACTGAGGGACACTGCTCGGTAGAAGTTGCTCGGTCAGAATCGCTGTCGCACCATGGTTGATGGCGGTTACGACATCTCGATCCGCAGCGGCCCAATCGGAAACTCCCGCGGCAAAAACCCAATCGTTCCGGACGCTCTCGGGGTGTGAGTCACATGCTGAACAATGGATGTCGGAGGCTCCGACAAACTGCGCTTCTGGAAACAACGTTTTAAGAGATACAACAGGACGAAGCGATGATTCCACGTTTTGGCCTCCTTGCCATGGTGCGGATTAGGTGGTTTCGGAAAAGGCTTGGGTTCAAAGTTGTTAAGTCCCCGATGGTTGAACAAGTCCTCATGACTTCAACCATCGGAACCAAAGCAACCACGTCGCTAAGTTCGAGTCGTTAGCGGCCCAATTCTATCCCGAACACTTGACTGGGTCGCCTCAGTTTTCGGGAGCAAGCGGGCAGTCATTGCACCACGTGCCCTAACAACGTGTCCCGAAACACCCCTTCTCGTCAAGCCGAATCCTGAAAAGAAAAAACGTGTTGCAATGCTAGCATTCCAACACGTTTTTGATGTATCGACTTATCTTGCCCGCCAAGACACTCACAAAAGGGGTGGTGGGGGAGGTAGTGGAGTCTTCGTTGTCGTTGTCTTTGGCGCCGTGGTTGTAGTTGTGGTCGGCGTTGTGGTTGTTGTCGTAGTCGTGGTGGTCTTGGGTGCAGCCGTTGTTGTCGTTGAAGTCGTAGGAGTCGTTGTCGTTGTAGGTGTAGTTGTCGTGGTCGTCGTTTTAGGTGCCGTCGAAGTAGTCGTCGTGGTTGGTTGAGTCGTTGTTGGCGTGGTAGTGGTGGTAGTCGTCGTTGGTGTAGTGGTGGTTGTTTTTGGTGCCGTCGTCGTCGATGCCGTCGATGTGGTAGTCGTCGACCCTGTTGTTCCTGTGCCCGTGCTCCCACCACCTCCACCACCACCCGTCGACGTAGTCGTAGTTCCACCCGTACCGATGCCAGTTACCGACGTCGTCCCGGATCCCGTTCCGGAACCAGTCCCTGAACCCGTGCCCGATCCAGTTCCCCTCCCAGTGCCGGCACCTGTTCCGGAACCAGTACCAGACCCAACTCCTGTTCCGGTACCTGTACCCGACCCGGTGCTCGCCGTCGTAGTGGTCGTCGTGGTTGTTGCCGGTTTCGTGGCCGTTGTTGACGCGGTCGACGTCGAGGTACTTGTCGAAGATGTCGTCGTTGTCGTAGTTGGTGTTGTTATCGTTGTTGGTGCTGTGGTCGTCGTTGTAGGCTTGGTGGTGGTTGTTGAGGCTGTGGTTGTGGGGGTCGTAGTTGTCGTAGTGGTTGGAGTGGTTGTCGTGGTCGTCGTCGCCGGTTTCGTCGTCGTTGTGGGCGCAGTGGTCGTGGTCGTCGGAGTGTTGGTCCGAGCAGTCGTTGTTGTGGTTGGCTTCGTTGTCGTCGTTGAAGCTGTGGTGGTCGATGGTGTCGTGGTTGGATTCGTAGTGGTTGGAACGACGACTGGCGGCGGCGGCAAACTCGCGATGGCGCTTACTTGGGACGCCGGTCCTCGTTCGGTGACCAACAACGTACTTGCATTGATCGACATGTTTTTGGAAAACGTCGCGGAAGACCAAAGATTATTCGACGTGGGAATCGAAACGCTGACGTTGATGCTCTGAGTCGTCTCCAGGATCGGATTCGGGGAAACCGTAACCGTTGCTCCCGAAATCCCACCGATTTTCATGACGTCGTTTGCAATCGCTTGCGCCTCAGCAACCGTAGCACCGGGGACCATCACCGCCCGCGCCGCTTCGTACGAGGCGTTATCCGCCAAATGCTTGATAATCTGCAATCTCGCAAATTCGATCCCGCCAAGGAACAAGACGAATACGATCGGCAACATAAACGCCATCTCGACGGTATGCGCACCTCGGAGACGCGGATGAGTCCGAAAGAATTTCTCCGATTTCAATTCGTCAAGCATGAAAAAGATCTCCTCACGGGTGCGAAACTAAGTTGGATTCATTGAACTGCGACAGGAGTTGCTGGCTCGTTACTGGGTCAAAAGTAACGGCAATCCTTTGGCGATATCTTTGAAGATGTTTTGCAACTCGGTAGACGAAGTTGCGTGGCCGTATTTACCGAGACCAATCGCTGCGATCTGAGCCATGGTGGACTTGTCCGCTTCGTTGGAGAACGTCACCGTGTAGATGATGATGTTCTTACTCTTTGCTAAGTTCGCAGCGGCAATCAGTTGATTTTTTGTACCCACATTGTTGATTCCATCGGTCAAGACGACCATCACTTTGGCCGCATATGGTCGAGACTGGGAACTCAACAGCGTCAGTCGACCACAATCGATGCCCGATGTGATGTTTGTACCACCCGCGAAAAAATTCTGAGTGTATTTATCCATGGCATTGACGATCAGACTCTGATCCGTTGTCAGCCCCACATCGGTACCAGTATCGCTGTTGTAGGTACTTAACGAAACCATCTCTTTCATCGGTGTTTTGTTGATTTCCGATAAAAAAACGTTCACGGATGCGACCGCGTCGCGCCACCGCGAATTGGGCGGTGCCGCTTGTCCAAACGTCCACCCTGAAGGTGCCGACTTCGGGACCGATCCATCGGCTACTTCCGTGGCCGAATAAGCCATCGAACCAGACCGGTCGAGCACAATAGCAATGTCTGCCTCCAACGGATTGGAACGCGAAGTTTTCGTCGCTTCGATGGAGGAGACACCACCGAATATCATCGGCATCATCATCGCCAAACTGCCGTTCGATGACCCGCTGGTCTTGCGAAGTGTTACTTCCACCGCATTGGGGAATGACCCATTGGGATCGAAGGTATATCGTTTCGTCAAATCTGGCCGCGAAGCTTCTCCGAAGACGAAATCAGAGTTCGCAAGCCGCATCGCTTGACCACCTACGGTGTTCAAACTTGCCGCCTGACGCCCGAGTTTCATCGCACTCGCTTTGTCCCCTGAAATGGCAAAATCTCGTCCGGACGCCCTCGTAACAGCATCCGCACAGATGGACATTTCCGTACGGCTCAATTCGAGATATGCGACGTTGATCGCAAATGCGGAAAACATCAACGTGATCGGCAACAGAATCGCCATCAATGGCAGGATTCCACCGCGACGCTTTCTATTGTAGCTTCGAGCCATGTTTCGTATTACCGGTATCGCAAGTTGAGAATCAAGAGAGTGAATTGTACCTTCATGCTACGGGGGTCAGTATTCCTTCATGAAATCCACCGATCCAACCGCGTTCATGTTTTTGTAGAAAATCGAACCGAATAGACTGTTATCAGAGATCGGCGCTGACGCAGTGACCCGAATAAAACTTCCATACGCTGCCGTTTGAAAATTCGTCGGGGTCACGGTAATGGAAAAGTTTTTGACCTTTCTAGCAGACAACAACGAAGCACCAGCCGACTGGACATTCACCAACGTTGTCTGCGGAAGTACCGCAGCCCGCGCCGATTCATAAGCGGCCAACTCCACCGACTGCCGCAAAAATATCATGGAACAAGCTTCCATCGTTCCGAGTAATAGCAACACGAACACCGGCAATACGATGGCGCATTCGACCGTCGCAGTTCCCCGCCGTCGCCGTCGTCCCATCCGCGTATTGGTTGCCCGCCGCCTCAACAAAAGCTCATCCTTTCGGAATACCTAAAGCTGTTCCCCAAGGTGAAATTCACGAAACAAACGGAGCTCAACTCCGCAACTTCACCCCAAGGGTGTCGACCACCAAAACCCTAAGTCAGGATTCCACCTCTGTCCAAAAGGATTTTCAGAAACAATCAAAAAAAGGGCCCCTCGCCCCAAACCCCCACAAGGAAGGGTTGCCGAGGTGCTATACTCTCTGGGTGTTACTTGGAGACGCAAGGGTGGCTCTCGCTTTTCAGCGGAAGGGAGTCCCGAGGATCGATTTGAGGAACACTCTCAGTGAGTTCCATCGTTTCTTGCTCACTACCCACCTAAACTTCTAATTTCTGGAATGTTTCTGATGAAGATATCGTCCCTATCGCTCGCTATGTCCATGTTGTGCGTGGGTACTCTGAGCACGTTGGCCCCTGTTTCGTTGGCTGAGGACTCATCGCAGTGGCTTAGCTGGCGAGGACCGAACCGAGATAGCTTGATCGATAATCCATCTTGGCCCGAAACGCTCGATGAAGACCGCTTGAAGTTGGTTTGGTCGGTACCGTTCGGCGATAGTTACTCGGGACCCATTATCACCCCTTCGTCGGTGTTTACCACCGAAACAACTGGGGGTAACGAGCGAGTCACCTGCGTCGACCGTCGTACTGGCGAGACACGTTGGAACCGTGAATGGAAAGGTTCCATGAGCGTTCCTTTCTTTGCTGCGAGGAACGGGAGTTGGATCCGAGCGACTCCGGTCTGCGATGGAGAAACGATTTACGTGGGTGGCATCCGAGATGTATTGGTGGCACTCGATTGCCAAAACGGCGAGGAAAAATGGCGCGTCGACTTCGGTACGAAGTTTGGCAAAGTTCCCGATTTTGGAATGGTCTGTTCCCCGATTATCGACGGTGACTTCCTCTACATCCAAGCAGGCAAGGGCCTCCACAAGCTGTACAAGTCGACTGGCGACATCGTTTGGAGCGCACTCGGAGATGACGGCAGCATGATGAGCAGTGGCGCGTTCTCGTCGCCAGTTATCGCAACCATTGACGGAAAACGCCAACTCCTCGTCCAAACACGAACCTATCTCGCAGGTGTAGACATTGATAGCGGTTCTAAACTTTGGAGCTACGAAGTCGCCGCTTTCCGAGGAATGAATATCTTAACTCCGACGGTTTGGAACGGCGGCATCTTCACCAGTAGTTACGGCGGACGTTCACTCCTTCTGGATGTGAAGAGCGGTGCCTCCGAAACCCGCTGGGATAACAAGCTGGAAGGTTACATGTCTTCACCGATCGTGATCGATCACTACCTTTACATGCATCTCCGCAACAAGCGATTCGCTTGCATCGACTTGCAAACCGGAAAAGAAGCGTGGGTCACCCGCCCCTACGGCGAGTACTGGAGCATGGTCAGCAATGGAAAAGAAATCCTCGCTCTCGACCAAACGGGCAAACTGAGGCTAATCGCCCATAACCCGTTAGAGTTCACCCTCCTGTCCGAGCGGAAGCTCACCGACGACGAATCTTGGGGGCATATCGCCGTTGCGGGTTCCAGCATCGCGGTCCGAACCCAAAAGTCTCTGCAACTCTACGACTGGAAGTAGTGTCATCTCGTTCACTCGAAGATGACTAGACAAACCACGTCAACCCAGTCTATGCTAGTTGACGCATGGTGGAGATCGTTGACGGTCGATGAAGAAGGCCGCATCCAACACCTGCCAGGTTTGACTCCTATTTTTTTGCATGCCACGCACCGACCATCCAGCCACTGCTGCGGTGCCACGATGAATTTCTCTAAGTTACGACGCGCGATCGCTCATGAAGCGGCGCGTTTGATGTACTTCCGTCAGGAATCCGAATACTACCAGGCAAAGAACAAAGCAGCGCGGCAGCTGTGTAAAGGTTGGGTGAAACCCACTGATTTGCCAACCAACACCGAAATTCGGGAAGCGGTCCAGTCCTTCGCCCGCTTGCTCGAAGGAGACTCTCGGCTCGATTCACTCCGAGATATGCGACTGACAGCGTTACGCGTCATGCGGCTTCTCAGCAAATTCCATCCTCGACTCATCGGTAGTGTCTATACGGGGCATGTTCGAACCGGCTCAGACATCGATATCCATATTTTTTCGGATAGCATCGAGGTCGTTCTGGGTTGCTTGGACGACGAAGGCCTTCCGTACGAAGTCGAACGTAAGCAAGTCCGAAAGAATGGTGAGAACGCCACTTATACGCATGTTCATATCCGAGAGGCATTCGACGTAGAACTAACCATCTATCGCGAGAATCTCCGAAGCTATGGATTCAAAAGCTCCATCACCGGCAAGAAGATCGAAGGTGCCACACTACCACAGCTTGAGGAATTCCTCGCAGAAGCCTACCCGAACATCCAATGGGAACAAGAACTAGCATCGATGGAGCTCCAAGGAGACCCGTATCGCGTTTTCTATTCGCTCCTTGTGCCACTTGAAAACGTCAAGCAGCATCCGAAATACCATCCCGAAGGTGATGTACTCTACCACTCGTTGCAAGTCTACGATCTTGCATGCGATGCGATCCCATACGACGAAGAGTTCCTTCTGGCAGCCTTGCTGCACGATGTCGGAAAGGGAATCGATCCCAAGAATCACGTCGAGGCTGGACTCGAAGCGCTCGATGGATTTATTACCGAGCGCACGGCTTGGCTCATTGCACATCACATGGACACCCACAAGATCGTGGATGGTTCCATCGGCGCTCGCGCTCATCGTCGCCTTCGGGAAAACGAGAGCTACGATGAATTGATCCTTTTAGGAAAATGCGATCGCGGTGGCCGCGTCAGCGGTATCGAAACCACAGCGCTTGAGGATGCGTTATCCTACCTGCAAACGCTCTCTGAATGATCGATCGCAGCCCCCACTGTTAGACGCACCGGCGCTGTGCATGCTTCCATCAGGGTTTCGTCCTAAGTAAGTTTCTCACCCTTTCCATAACGGCTTCCCGTCGATTGGTAGAGGGCCAATGCTTCGGGAAGTTTCGCCGCGAGATCGGATGCTCGTCGATCGTCGCCGGGATGGGTCGATGCCCATTCCGGCGGCGCATCCGTTCCTGACTTGGCCTGCCCAAATCGCCCCCAAAACAAAGGGGCTTCCGAAGGGTCATACCCTGCTTTCGCCATCAGCTGCAAACCGATCGCATCGGCTTCGCTTTCGTGGTGCCTGCTGTACGGAAGCAGAACACCGTATTGAACGCCCGTTCCAAATGCCTTCATCGATAGCTCGCGTGTCGCTGGGGTCGTCTCGGACATCGCCCATCCAAGGACGGCCCCCACCCCCTTCACCCCAGCCTGTTGGCTCATCCGCTCGGCCCCATGATGCGCCAACGCATGCGCTATTTCGTGGCTCATTACCACCGCCAACCCCGCTTCGTTTTCACAATATGGGATGATCCCTTCGTAGACCGCAACCTTACCCCCTGGCAAACAAAACGCATTCTGCTTTGGGCTAGCAAGCAACCGAAAGTCCCATTGGAACTCCGGTGCATTTGCCACTTGCGAAATGCGCTTTCCGGTTCTGACCACCGCGTCTGTCCATGCAGCATTTTGAGAAACCGCGGACTCCGCCAAAACCTCCGCGTAGCTTTGTTCCCCCAAGGACATTTCCATCGATTTGGGAATGAATCGCAATTGCGGTCGCCCAGTAAACGGAGTCGATCTACACCCGCAGCACATCGATAGGGCTGACAAACCCATGCATCCAGAAAGCCACTGCCGGCGATTCCAACTCACTCCTTCACCAGCTCGATCATGGCTATCCTGCAAACGAGCAAATTCGTTTTCCCACGCATCAGACATTTTGGCACACCCAGCAATAAAGGGGTAGGTTAAGCGGCTCTCAGTGTGGCAGTCGTCGAGCTCGAAAAAATATTTACGTCTGCGACGATCCCTCCAAAAGGCCATGACAGAAATATGGCCTTATCAGATCCATCACTTGGATCCAAGATCAGTTTTATGATCGGTTATTGGGTTGCTAGCATTGCGACCTACGGGCTGGTTTTCGGCGATTCACTCCACCTCCTAAACTACCCAATCTCCATTGAAAGCGTTCCCTAAAAGTCCCTAGTCTCACTAGCGACGCTCGTTGAGATGGTTCGAGGATTTCGACATCTTAAGATCATCGAGGTCGATAGGATTGCAGCGTCAGAGCCTCAGGGGCGACGGAAATTGAGTTTTTCCCGCAAACCAGAGTTTGGCTTGGACCAATTCAATCTACGCCACCGACTGAACTAGAACAGATAGATGAATCCCATGGATCCGCATATGTTTCAGGTACCGACAGATCACTTGCGACAGCCATCCAATCAAGAGCGACGGTCTACATGTCGCCATGCCCCGTTGAGGCTTGCTATCCTCACAGCCTACGCAGCGATTGCCGCATGCACCGGCTGTCATATGTCCGCACCTATGTACGTTTGGAAGAGCCCACCGATGAACCACGGTGGCGCCATGACCATCGCTGTTAGCCCAATAGGGGGCGATTTACCAATCGCGGAAAAACTAGACCAAGCGATGATTGCCTCGCGACCGCAAAGCATGCCGCAACTCGCGGTTATGTATCCGGACCAACTCGCTCGCAACGGTGGAATCCAGTTGGTATCTTACGATGGCCAGCCGAGCGAAATGGCAACGCTTGGAGCGGCACGTCGGGTAGGAGCCAACTATGTTCTCTCAGGCCACATCGTCCAGCATCAGCTTGAACCACCCGAGGATCGCGAATCATCAAAGCAACCGTGGTACAGTTTCCTCAAGCGTCCACCGACTCCGGAACGAATGATGGTCCGATGGTCTCTATACGAAACCACTACCGGAAAGCGCGTTCTCGAACAGAATGTCGAAATGAATCGAACCGATGCGGAAAAGACCTTTCCCGACCTGGCATTTCAGCCGACAGGCGACCTGAAAGTCATTGCTGCCTGCGCTAGGAAGTCTTGGGAAATGGTCGTTCCTACGACCTATGCCACCGAAGCGTCACTGGCACTTCCATGGTTCTCGCTCGGTTCGACTCAAGTAAGAAAAGGTAACGCCTATGCAAAACTCGGCCGCTGGGAAGACGCCGAGCGCGAGTGGCAGGAAGCAGCCGATCAGCATCCATGGAATACCGCCGCGTGGACGAACCTGAGCATTGCCGCAGTTGCCCATGAGGACTTTGAACTCGCGTCGTCGCGCCTCAAGCATGCGAACACAACGGTATGGCCTGGTGACGAAACAGCAAAGACGAAGTCGTGGATTGAAAAACATCAGCGAGAATACGTTGCGTCTTTTAATCCTAACAACACCCCACCTACACGTTATTATCCGAATGGTGCCCCACGTCCGTCGATGCTCGGTCCGTTCCCAAGGAATCCATCCAATGCACCGCCTGGGAATCCTGCCTTGCTGAATACCGGAGAGGAAAATTCAGCCAACCAAGTCAGCGTTTCCAATATCAAGCCGAAATCGCTCGACGAACAACCATGGTACACGGTCTTGCCGTTTGTTCCTCCGCCGGGCTGGACCTGGAAACAGTGGTGGTCTCAGCCGCTCGGTTGGTAATAAGCTGCAATGCTGGTTATTGAAAAGCATCCAGCGGTATCAAGCCACCCTGTCCCTAGATCACTACAGGCTTGCCCAAACTTCTTCGGACAGGGACCCATTGCCCCGCATGCATCAATGCGTGGGTTGCCAGCAACACCATCACATCACCCACCGTAGGGAACATGCTTCGAAAGTGCTCTGGCCCCGGTGCATCCAAATCCGATTCGGACATCCTATCGATCACTGCAACCACGGCATCGTTAACACGCGTTAGCAATGCTTGGTACTCAGATTTGGATAGGAATCCCTTTGGATCATCGCTCCCGGCGGTAGCCTTGCTATGCTGCTCGGCGAATCCGCTGGGCAATTCAGGTGCTGACCCAGGGGCTAAGGAGTTGAGGATTTGAGCATTGGAGCTGATCAAATGGCCGAGCTGCCAAGCGATATGATTGCAACCAACTCCCGGCCGAGTTAGCAGTTCGATGTCGGTGAGATCATTGACATAGCTATCGGTGACCATGGTTGTCACCTTCAATGTCGACTTCAAAATATCTTGCGATTTCATTTTCGACTCCTCAGTTTGGTTCGTACTTTCTTAATGTTCAATTTCATAGCACTCAAACGGTGGCGATTGCTACTGTACCGATTTCGTATTAGGCACGGTACCCGAGGGTTTGGCACATTCAAAAACCTTCGATCCAGTTCCTACTCGTTTCGTCGCAAACAACGCGTGTATCGCAGCGAAGCATGTACAGTCGACGTCTCATGCAGTTACAATCTGCACGAGTAACGATCGTGCACCCCCTGGGATTCCCTTGGATCTCAGGCATTGTATTCGATAGGGGCGAATAGTGGGGTGCTGAATGGATGACCGACTGAATTGCAACGGGTCGTATCGATGTATCCAGAGCTGAGCGAAGCGGAGCGTTTTCCGATGCTGACTCCTAACGGGAGAAAGCTTCTTTATTCGATGCGCCAACATGCTTGTGCCCCGCTTTGGAATTGGCCGAATGGGGAGCAACTCGACCAGCAAGGACTTGAGAAAGTTTCAGCGTTCGCAAAATCCTTGCAGCATTCGATAGTATGGCACAACGAACGCCCCCCCAGCTGGCTCGCGGATCATATCGAATTCTGCCAATCGACAGTTCCGTTCTATCGTCGTCGAGCGAAAATCGGAGAGACCTTTCAGGAGATCCCAACGTGCAATCGCTCGGACCTCGCTCCGAAAGTATGGGATTTTGTGCCAGATACCGCTCCGTTGGACCAAGTCATCGTATTTTCCAGCAGTGGCACCACGGGCCATCCGACCCGGACACCACACCACCCTGCGTCCGCCGCATCCGGAGTTCCCCTTCTAGAACACGCCTTGCGCAAACGTTTGGGAATTGAACTTCTCCGGGGAAACGAGCATGTCGCGATCACGAATGTTGCAGCTTATCCTGGTGCATTCACAACAGCTGTCGTTATTGCATACCTTCAAGAAGCCGGTTGTATCCGTGTCAACCTCGACACCACTGCATGGCGCAAACCGTCCGACTGCGAAAGCTTTATTAACCACTGGAAAGCACCGATTTGGCTCGGCGATCCCATCGCATTTGGAGCGATGCAGCGACTGAGACTCGACCATCAACCGCAAGCGATACTGTCGAGCATCATGCACATGACCGAAGGATTCCACAGGAAACTGGAGTCCGACTTCGGTTGCCCCGTCCTCGATCTCTACGCCATGACAGAGGCGGGAATCATCGCGGTCCGAAACGAGCATGGACACCAAGTCCTTCCAGACGACTTGCACGTTGAAATACTCGCACCCGATGGTTCGAACTGCCCGTTGGGTGTTCGCGGTGAAATCACGTTGACCGGAGGCCGCAACCCTTTCCTGCCGCTCCTGCGCTACCGCACGTCCGATTTCGCGGCACTCCAAATCATCGACGGCGAGCGCATACTGGTTGGAATCGAAGGCCGTGCACCGATCGAGTATCCAACCCGATCCGGGAAGATGGTCCACAGCATGCAGATCACGCGAATCATGCGGCAATTTCCAGTCTTTCATTACCAATTGAGACCGCCGGAGGGGATCGAAACACACAGCCCAATCGCAACCGGTTCACCGAGTAGCCCGGGCTATGCTCAGTCCATCCAGCGATTCGAAGTGCATTCACTAAATAAATACGTGATGGAATATCGTGGCGACATCGACGCGGATCTACTTCGACAAGCATTGTCCGATCTTTTCGGAGAGTCCGTCGACGTTCAAGCCGTTCACACTTCATAAATCCCTCGTAAAGGATTCACGGTTTCCAGCGATTTTGCCATCGCCGAATAGAGATACTGTTGCACTCCTGGAAAAAAACTCCGCTAGACTGCAAAGGGATGCTTTTTCCTGCGACCTTGCGTTCAATCATAATACATCGTCTTTCGTTGCCCCAAAAAGGTTAAGTCATGCCGCGTGATCCTTGGTCAAGAGCAAACCAGTTCCTCCATCATCGTCGTGAATTCCTCACCGCTGGAGCTTCGCTGGCAGTTTTGCCCTGGGTATCCCAGATCGCTTCTGGCATCCCACGGACACGGATGGCATGGTCGAAAGATCCATTCCAACTCGGTGTTGCATCGGGTGATCCAACGAGCGATGGAGTCGTCCTCTGGACGAGGCTCGCCCCTGAGCCTCTCACCGGCGAGGGATTGCCCGATTCCTCCATCGAGGTGACGTGGGAAATCGGCACCGACGCATCGATGCAGCAAATCGTACGCACTGGAAAGACCCTAGCGACTCCAGCCCTTAATCATTCCGTACACGTCGAAGTGGAGGGATTATCTCCCGATTGCTGGTACTACTATCGATTCCATGCCGGGGATGCGACAAGCCCCATTGGTCGAACGCGCACGATGCCAGCCCCCAGCGTACTTCCTGACCGATTGCGTTTTGCATTTGCATCATGCCAACATTACGAGGCAGGTCACTATACCGCTTATGAGCACATGGTGCGAGACGAACTCGATCTGATCCTGCATCTAGGGGATTACATCTATGAAGGACCCGCTGGAAAGAACAAGCTGCGGCAGCACAACAGCGCCGAAATCGTTTCCCTGCAAGACTACCGCAATCGCTATGGTCTGTATAAGTCGGACCCTCATCTGAAAACAGCCCATCAGCACGCACCGTGGCTTGTCGTCTGGGATGACCACGAGTTCGATAACAACTACGCCAATCTTATTTCTGAAGAGTTGCACGTCGATCCTCGCGAGTTCATGCTGCGGCGCGCCAACGCCTATCAAGCCTATTATGAGAATATGCCATTGAGATCGAGCACCCTCCCCAAGGGCCCAGACATGCTGCTCTATCGCACTATCTCGTTTGGTCAATTGGCCAATTTCGCGATGCTCGATACTAGGCAGTACCGTTCGGACCAACCGAACGGCGATGGGCGAAAACCGCTCGAGGGCCAAGTCTTCCATCCCAAGGGGACTTTGCTAGGCGAACAGCAGGAAGAATGGCTCTTTTCGAATCTACGCAAATCCGACTCGCGATGGAACGTTTTGGGTCAACAAGTCATGGTCGCACGCGTCGATCGCGTTCCAGGCGAAGTCCGCGAATACAGCATGGATCAATGGTCTGGATACGATGTCGCCCGAAAACGACTGCTTCAAGAGATCAGCAAACTCAAGTCGGCGAACACCGTGGTTCTCACAGGCGATATCCACACCAATTGGGCAAACGAACTCAAAGTCGATTTCGACGAACTGGACAGTCCATCCGTCGCCACTGAGTTCGTCGGGACATCGATCTCCTCAGGAGGAAATGGCTATGACCAACCCAAAGAATTGAGCTCGTTGTTGAGCGAGAATCCATTTGTGAAGTATCACAATGGGGAGCGGGGGTATGTCCGCTGTGAAGTCACCACAGAAACTTGGAAAACGGAATACCAGACGGTTCCTTATGTCGACAAACCCGGAGCTCCCGTCCAAACCCGAGCTTCTTTCATCGTGGAACATAACCGGCCCAAACTCGAACGGGCGTGAGAAACTGACGAAGGGATTATTCCTCCGAGCCTGCTTCTTTGGACGCGGCGAAAATCCGCGTATCCGGTCGAACGTCACCCAGCACACCTGCGCGGATATGCATCAATACGAGAGTTCTCGATTTCTTCTGGACCGTGGTGGGCGAAATCTCTAGTCCGGAAAGCTCGCTATCGGTCCATCCCATGGCAATCCATTCACCGCGTTGCAGAGGATAACGTTGCGCAAGATCTTGGAGCAGCGGTCCCAAATATACCCCCACGTCTGATTGATCGGTCCACATGAGTCCATCGTCTAGCCGCAGTGTCTTTGGCTTCGCAGTAGTTGAATTTTCGTCCCATTGCGAGAGCCAACGAATACCATCCTCAGCAAGCGGCTCCAAACGACCTTGAACCCTTTCACCATCCTCGGAGGTCCCTGCCCATCCGGTCATGAATTTGCCGTCGTTGGTAATCCCCAGGATACCGATATCCCGAACGGCAAAACCACTCTTGTTAATCCCCTCAAAGCCCCCTTGCGTTTCATCGAGCGTCCAAGTTATCGGCCCACCGAAATCAACCATTTCCTCGGACTGCAAAACCCCGGTGGAATTGGATAAAACCGGAAACCGTTGCAAACCTGTGCCGCGTTCGTCGGCGAGCCACGATTCAACATATGCAGTCTCATCGCTTCCTTTTCGGGTGCCCCCTCTCGGTATCGGTACCACCAACCCATCACTCTTTTTGAACACAGCTTGGTAATTCGTCGACAATGAGGTGTACAAGGAGTTGCAACTCGAGAGCAACCCACGAGGATAGTCGTTATGGCATTCCAAAAATCCGTACGTTGTCTGGCTACGCGAAAAACCCACGTCAAGCTGCACGCTACGAGCAACCACAGCCGCACCCACCAATGCGATGATCGGAGCAGCAACCCATGCGAGTTCCACCTTTCCGATCAGTCGAAACACCAACCAATTGGCGGGTACTAACAAAACCAAGTACCATGCCAGCAGACGAACGACGGTGCTAATTTGCGGAACGCTGATGCCAGAGGACTCACGAAGGCACAACAACGAGTTCTCTATTACTCGGGAGAAAGGATTCCATGCCCCCAGGCTCGCGGTTCTTAACGAAGGAAATTTTGCCTCAACATCGGTTGGTGCCGAACTCTTCACATCCGACTCCGAACGCATAGTGGAACTGTCGAAATCTCGGGCCCATAACCGAAGTCGCGTCGTGTGAAACGGATTCAACTCTGTACCGATAAATTCATCTGCATACTGCGTCGTAGCCTCTGTCCCCAAAGTGGCGTGACGATGCGGTTTGCGCAAGACCCCATTGTGAATCATGGAGCTATACGACGGCCAATTGAGGAAGGCAGCGTCAGACATCGAAAAGGTTGTCATCACCACACGGCCTTGACCGATCAACCGTTCAGCGACCAATCCTTCCAAACGCGGAACCCAGCTTGCTCCCTCCACCAATTCGCCGCTAAGGCAGGGAACACTCTTGCTCGGTTTGAACGCAATCCGGTCACCACCTGCAAACCGAATACTCCATTCCCGATCGAGTCCTCCGATCACATCTTCGGACAATGTTGAATCCGCAGTTTCTCGGAGGGGTGATATTTGCTTCAAGAATGTCGTTTCAACCGCGGAGATAGCTTCAGGGCCGTTGATGATCAAGGTACCGCCAAATCGCAACCAATCCTGGATCGCGATCTGCTGCTGCTCGCTCATAAGACTGGGCGATAGATCGTTGACAACAATGTGCGAAATCGACGTCATCGTCGCTAACTGGTTGGGAAAATGCCCTGCCACTTCCCCCTCGGAAATGTCCACGATGCGATGGGGAGTAATACGCAGTTGCTGCAAATCGTCACTGCGAGGCCACACAATACAGTCCAGTCCTCTCCAGAACGTATAGCGTGATGGTTCGCGACTGAGGACGACAAAATTGTACTGATACCCTTCCAGGTACTTGTTTGGAAAGGTTTCTTCCAAAACGGGTGTACCGATCCCTCGGAGGGTGTAACTCGCAAAGAGCGAAGAACTTTGCGGCTTGCTCGTTTCTCCGGGCAAACTTTCGTTCGCCGGCTTGAGCACGGGTTGCAACACCCTCATCTCAATGGTCTTTTCCTGACCGACAGCAAGGGGTACGTTTCTGCGAACCTGATAGGGGGCATACCCCGCCTGGAAACCGATCGGTGTGCCTTCTCGATCGACCACCGACACGCCGGCCGTCAACGACTCGTCGCTAAAATTGGCTTTGAGTTTATGCCGAAGTTGATACCAATGCCCCATCTTGAGAAAATTACCAACCGAGTCCCCCGCAAAGGGCAAAGAACGCATCTCATCGGCCGCTAGTCTTTGTTTCTTCTTTTTGGTTTCGTCAGTTACCTCTTTACCGCGATCACATCCTCGGCAACCGACCAACGGGACGACCAGCGACATCAACCAGAGAGTTTTCCAAACAACCGAGTTCGCGAGATAGCCGTTAGCTCGAGCGTCCGCACGTTCACCGACCTTGTTACGCATGGTATGCCCCTTATCGAAGTGCCAATCGTGCGATCATCCATTGCCGAACATGCAACCTCGGGCACATTGCGACCGACCACAGGTTTCCCCTTCGGTCCGAATACTTTTCGATGGCGAATCACCGATGACCGGTGACCCGATCACGCTCAAAAGCTTCGACATACGTTTTGAACCGCAATTTGGACATATCGGCTTGGACTCCAAGTTTCTCACAAGGAGTTCCGCCTCATTTTTGCAGTCATCGCATCGGTACTCGTACAATGGCATCGCATAATCTCCCTTTGAGTATCCAGTTAATGTTATCCGGCCCATAGGTGGCTGTTGGTGAACAACCAAAGAACTTACGGCACAGGGATGCCGTCCTCCGCGATCAACCAATCCACCAAATCGCCAATCCAATCACTGCGGCAACAATGCCCAGAAAGCTTACAGCCCACAAGGCCGTACTCCAGGACTGTTTAAGAATCAGATCGGTTCGTTCGTGCCGGGTCGCTGCCATCACCAACGACACTGCCGCAAGCACAGGCAGGACCCAAAGAAGGTATTCCACTGAAATCGACATGACTCTACTCCCACGATATGGCGGGGAGCCTGAGTGGCCTCCCCTCAGCCAGATCTCATTCTACCAACACATCGACCTAGGCCAATAAGGAGGTGGCACTGCAACAGCAACTAACCATGCACACACCTGTAGAGAAACAGGTGGGAATCCATTCCACCGCACAAACAGAGCTATTCACAGGAGGCGCTGCCCGAGTAATGCTGGAGAACCGACTCTCCAAAATGGCCACTGGGCACTAAGCAGACTACTCCACTCTCCATACGGAGGACAACAATCCAGCAGTTTGGGAGGCTAATTGGAGATGCTAAATAATGCTTATCCGCGCCCCAGTGTTCTTAAGAACCTCGGCCAAATCGACGCGAGCCCCGTCGGCCCACAGCCCCTCGAGATCGTAAAACTTTCGATTCTCCTCATCGAATAGATGGATGATGATTCCACCGTAATCGATGGCGATCCAGTGACTTTCGTCGTACCCAGACATCGAGATTCGAACTTCACCACGCTTTTTGAACTCGCGGTGGATTTCCTCGGCGATCGCATGCAGTTGCCGCCGACTGGTCCCCGTGGCGATTACAAAGCAGTCAAAAATGCTGGTTTGGCGAGATAAATCAAGCACGACAATGTCTTGCCCTTTGTTCTCCGCCGCGATTCTCGCAGCGATTTTGGCTGATTCGATACTATCCGCAACCGTCTTAGGATTCGTGGTGATGTTGACAGAATCGTTTCCTACGATGGTCATTCGGAAGGGCTCATTTTGGGAAAAAAAGGAGTAGGCGAGTAATCAAGTCAGGATGGATTAGGTCCACTAAAATGCATTCTAATCCAGATGGAGCAACGTGTCACGCCAAACAGCGACACAGAAAACCTTTGCAAAGTTCGTCGAAAAGGCGAACGCCGGGCATTGCGATGCGTTCTTCGAACAACCGATTTATTCCGGCTGTATCGGATTTACCGTTAGACTCTTACGCGGATCGTATAAACTGAGTTGGCTTTCGAATGGCCCCCCCCTTAAGCCGCAGACACGACCTATGGTTCTCGACCATGGCTAGTACCTTGACCGCACAAACACTCACAAAAACCGATACCGCTCACCAACGCTGCCTCAACGTGGACTGCGCCGCCACCTACAGCGTCGACGAAGTTCTCACTCGCTGCAAATCCTGCGGCGATTTGCTCGACGTCGTCTACGATTGGGACCGCCTGCCCGTTCCCAAGCGGCTATCCGACTTCGAGGCCATGTGGTCTCGACGCTACGAACCACTTAGGTTCTCGGGCGTTTGGCGATTCCATGAACTCCTTCCCTATGCACCCCAGAACCGTGTTATCACGGTCGGCGAAGGTCAAACACTGCTCCAAAAAGCAGACAGCGTTGCGCGTTACGTAGGGATACGTCCAGGACAACTCTACCTTCAATACGAAGGAATGAACCCATCGGGCTCCTTCAAGGACAATGGCATGTGTGCGGCATTTACACATGCACACATGATCGGTGCAAAACGCGCAGCTTGCGCTTCCACTGGAAACACCAGCGCCTCGCTCGCGATGTATTGCGCCGTTACCCAACTGATGAAGGCCGTGATCTTTATCGGTACAGGAAAAATATCCTATGGGAAACTCTCCCAAGCCCTCGAGTATGGTGCCTTGACCGTCCAGATCGCAGGGGACTTCGATGATGCCATGGCTCGCGTCCAAGAAGTATCCAAAGAGCTCGGAATCTATCTCGTCAATAGCGTTAACCCATTCCGACTCGAAGGCCAAAAAACGGTCATGTACCGAGTTCTTGAAGCGATGCGATGGGAGGTCCCTGACTGGATCGTTGTCCCAGGAGGAAACCTTGGGAACAGCAGCGCATTCGGCAAAGCATTCCTCGAATTGCGCGAACTGGGACTGATTGATCGTGTTCCGCGTCTCGCTGTCGTCAACGCGGCTGGAGCCGACACACTCGATGTTCTTTACAACCAACGCAACCTCAAGTGGAACCGTGGTCGGCCTCGCATGGAAACCGCTTGCTGGTACTACGATGAACTCGATCGAGGTAAAATTAAGGCGGATACCATCGCGAGTGCCATCGAGATCAATCGTCCTGTCAACTTGAAAAAATGTTTGCGAGCCCTCGACGTTTGCGATGGCGTTGTTCGCAAGGTATCCGACCAAGAAATCCTCGATGCGAAAGCACAAGTAGGCGCGGGGGGAATCGGTTGCGAACCCGCAAGCGCGGCAAGCGTTGCAGGAGCAAGGCTGTTACGGCAACAAGGTGTCATCGGCATGGAAGATCGCGTCGTTTGCATCTTGACCGGCCATCAACTCAAAGACCCAACAGCTACGGTCGCCTATCACACCACCGACCAAGAAAAGTTCAACGAAGTCCTCGGCAGCCGCGGTGTCACACGCGCATCTTATGCCAATCGAGCCATCGCCGTCCCCAATGAGATCGATGCGATTGTCAAAGCGATACAGCTCTACTCATAGCTTTCGTCCGATGCCCAAGTGAATGCTTGGACCCGAGGGACAACGCAATCACCTTCGTTGGAAATCGGAATAGAGGATACTCTTCGCCGTCGCCTGCCCAGGTTCCCAAAGTCCTTCAATGTCGACAAGGGCATCCTGTGGTAATTGAAGGATCTCCTCCAGAGATTTGACTGGCTCATCAATCCATACCCATCTCAATTGGTACTTGCCATCGATCAGTAACGCTCGCCAATCCAACGAGGCATCCTCGGTGAAAACACCCTTATTGGCGAGAGAATCTGTTCGAGATTGCTTGTTCGGCAATAGCAAACTTAGGGTTGTTCCCCACGATGTACCATCCATGCTGGCACGTCCCTCGCCAAACGCAATCGGTTCCTGATCGACCATTTCAACATCGCGGCCACCATCGCCATGATGGATTCTATGCAAAAGCACCACGCCGAATCGCCCGGGAGAAATCTGAGTCAATCCACGCACCTTTAAATGCAACCCTGTGCGCCACGTCGCGACCGAGTCCATCGAAGGGATCTGATTCGATTTCGAATAACTCTGCTTCCTGATCGCGACGTAATCCTCGAGGAACCTCGACCATTCGCGGTCTGTGTGCCCCCTTTCGGGAACTTGACGCCACCTCCGTGATCTTCCAACCCCAGTGCTTTCGAGAGGAGTAGGCTTTTCGAGGGAGTCCCCCCGTCGATCAGTTTGCGGTCCTCCAAAAGCAATAAGGTTTCGGCCGGGGAATTAGGCACAATCCAACTCATCATTTCGCCATTCTTTTCTACCTGTTTGGAATTCCTTTCCGGCGAATGGCAATTCGTGCATCGCTCCAGTTGAGACCATATGACCGATACAAACCGATCGAGCACCTTATCCTTGCGCGCATGCCGAATAAGCGACTCATCGAGTCTCAAATCCCGCAACTCAGGGAGTGGTATGTCAAGGGAATCTGGGTCATTGCTCGCTGAACGGATCCACTCTCCGATGGCCTTCAATTCCGCGCGGCGAAGACGCTTTAGGTTTGGCTCTTTGCGCGGTTGAGACTTTGCTATGAACTCTAACAATTTAGACTCGTCCGGCATCTCCGTATCGATCCATCCTCGCGCTCGCCAGGATGCGAAGGTAGCCTTCGGGTCCAGCGTCATGAAGTCATTTAACTTCATTCCTTGCATGTGGCATTCCGAACAACTGCTTCCATCTGGCGATTGCAGCAGGGGAACGACACGACGCTGATACAATTCCGCGGGGGTCTCTGCACGTAGCGTGGACGAGGCACCAATTACGATCGCAAACAGGATCCAATAACGACAGCCAATCATCAGGGCTTTTCCTTCAATTTCACTCATTAAACTAGGGACTATCATCGCAATACCGACAGTCACCTAACGACATTGCCAGGTGACTGCTGACCGATGAAACTATTCAAAATCCGTGATCACTTCGCCACCATTTACCGAATGCAAAGCGCGGATGATCGACGTATCGATGCTGTTGCTGATGTACTGCACAGAGCCATCTGCGAACCCAAGATTTGCTCCGCTACCGTGGTAACTTCGCGGCCCGAAGTATCCTGTAAAGTGCGTCACTACATCCGGAATTCGACTATTGGGGGGAAGATACCCGTTGGTCAGCGAGTTGATCGCTCCACTGAAACCCCAACAAATTCCCCAGCCTCGAAGGGCCGGACTCGATCCCCCTCGCCATCCGGTGAATCCTCCCCAAACCGCTTCAAGCGACGGATTGGCAACCATGCTGTTCCCATCAGCATAGGCACTCCAGGAAGATCCCGTTGTTTTTAGCCCTGGGATAGCATTCAAGGCTGAACTTAAACCTCCTGAGCCATTGAGGGTGTCTTGATAGGGAAAACGAGGCGTCTTGCCAGCAGGCAACGTAATATCGTCTCCGACGCTCCGCACCGACTCGCTCAGCATCACAGTCTGCGATGCCCCATCTTGAATATCCCGATATCTCCGTTTCGAAAATTGAAACACGATACCTTCGATGTACCATCGCAAATCGTTATTGGTTCCCGTCGCGCTTCCATAGCTGATCAAATAATTCAATCCACCATAGTTAAACGTGGTTCCATTCACAATCACTTGCTGGACGCTAGGAGCAGGGTCGCTTGGACACAGGAAGGTCGCGATCGGCATTGCAAAAGCTGCTGTGAACTTTGGGTTCGGAACCTTGGCGTTGAAGGGCCATTGCCACGCAACCATGCCATAATCGAGCAGATTGTGAATGTTCGACTGCACAAGATAGGGGAGCAATCGGGCTTGGACTGAGAAATCGTTATCGACCCCACCCCCCATCGGGAATTTTATAAACGCCGCTTCATAGTTCATCATTGCCAAGCTCATCTGCCTTGTATTGTTGCCGCATTGCATCCGTCTCGCGGCTTCTCGAGCAGCTTGTACCGCTGGAAGAAGCAATCCGACGAGAATGCCTATGATGGAAATTACCACGAGTAATTCGACCAGCGTGAAACCGAATCGTGGTAACGATACACCTCGCTGTTTCGAATCACATGAAGTCGTTCGCCCGGTCGCTTGGGCGAGCTGCTTCCGATCGGCGATACCGAATCGCACCAAAGCAGCAATTGGCTTATTTGTTGTCATCACATATAAGCTTGTTCGTATTGAAGAATTGATGGTCATAAGGAAGATTCCAGTTCC
>VGZN01000023.1 GCA_016872635.1 Planctomycetota bacterium
AGAGTAAACGCTGTGACAGGTTTACTTGGAAGATGTCTCCGGCGTGGATGTACTCGATGGCTTTTTGCACCGAGTCGCGATAACCATGGCTATCGAAATTCCCAAGCCATCCGCCACCGAGTCTCGTTTCAAATTGTGGGGCTGTAAGGCCATGGGCCATGGCTTGGAAATTGGTGCCGAGAACAGGCCGTTCAATGGATGGTGAAGAATCGTTCAGCAAACTCAGAAAATAGCCGGCTCTTTGTTCTGCAAGACATCTCGTCGCGTGGGCGTCGGATACTTCGTGAGAAGCGTTTTGGTGGAAGGCCTGTTTGTGAAATCCTTGGGATATCAACCAAGCTTTCTCGGTTTGATGATCCCAAGCAAGGACGACGTCGTACAGTCCTAGTACCGCGAGTGGCAAGCCGAATTCATCGTGGCTTGCGGGTGATATTCGTTCGAAACACCTACCAAATTCGTAGGCCATGTAGCCTGCGACTCCACCTTGGAATGGGGGAAGGCCTTCGATATTTTCACTGGTGAATCGCTCTAGCCATCGCTCCGCATTGGCAAGTGGATCCGCTGTTGGACGATCGACACGTAGAATGTCGACTGGGTCAGCTCCGATAAAGCTGTATCGACTTTGAGGATCGGGCCGTAACGCGCTATCAAGCCAGATACAAAACGGCAAATGAGCAAGCCGCTCGAATGCGAAGTCCGGTGTCCATTCGAGCGGTAACTCGACAACGATGGGTGAGAAATCGCCTAGGGGCAAGGTTTTGGAACCGGACGACAATGGGTTTGCTAGGGATCGTCCTACCTAGTGACGAAGTAGGTGGCCGCTGGTTCGAGACTCGCTTCAACGAGCGAGCAGTGCTTAGTGGTGGTGATGGTCATCCTTCAGGAGAACCGATTCTTTTTTCCCGTTGATCGTAACGATGAGTTTGGCTTGGACGCCCTTTGGATCGTCGCCGCTGGCACCCACGAGTGTTAAGAGCTCTTGGTCCTTTGCTTCGAAGATCGACCCAGCGATTTTCGCCGTCTCAAGTGCGGATAGCTTAAAACTCTTAACCGTTCCATCGGAGGTCACCACCACGTCCACCGACTCCACTTTGGCACCTGCACTGACCAATGCCTCGAAGTAAACCGTGAGGGTATGGGCATCATCATCGTGGGCCCACTCGAAATGTGTGGTTGGGCTGGTATCGAAGTGCGTGATGTGTCCACCGTGCGGGCCGTGCTCAGGATGATCGTGTTTATCTTCTGTTGAGGGATGATCGTGGTCGTGATCGTGGTCGTGATCATGGTCATGATCATGGTCATGGTCATGGTCATGTGCTGCAGTGCCAGCATTGGGAGATTTTACCGGTTTTTTCACCTCGCATCCCAGCCACAGGGACGTTGAAACCACAAGGGACAGTGCAAGGAACGTTCGAAGATTCATCGGAGGTAAATCCTGCAATATTACGCAGAGACGATTAGGAGATAGGTTAGTAAGCTCGGGTGGTAAAACTATCCAAGCCCAAAGACCATATTAGACTCCATCAAGGTGAGTTACGCAAGGCGGAACGATTGGTTCTTGGTTCCGTTTGGATCGGGCTGAGAATTTTGCATCGGTTGGGTCTTGTGTCTCAGCCAGGGGGTGTATTTTTCTTGAAAAATGCGGGAGCATCCTTTCGACCTCCATGAACCGAGGCTGGCCCCATGTGTCCATAAAAATTGAAAGATTTGAACGATGTCTTCGGTCTCGTGGTACCTAAGTTCCAGGCGGAAACCACCGTTGAGTTGGTGGATGCGGGCAACCTGGGAAAAACCTACGAGCTATAATTCAGCAGGTGAATCCCCTAGGAGATTCCTGGACAAAAATCATACCGTTTATTCCCCAACGCAGGAGCAACTAATCCCAGTGCAAACGCACGATCGATCCCAAAGCTTAGCCAGTGAAAAATGCGTACTCGCCCGTTTGATTCTGCCCAATGATTACACGACGGATGATCCGTTTGATGAACTGCGTGGATTGGCACAAACGGCGGGGATCGAGGTGGTTGGAATCGTGTATCAGAAACGGGAGCAACCCGATCAATCCACCTACTTGGGAAAAGGGAAAGTCGCTGAATTGGAACGGCTACTGGAGATGGCTGGTGCAGACGTAGTAGCCTTCGACAACGATTTAACCCCGGCTCAGACTCGGAACCTGGAGAAAGCGCTCTCTGTCAAGGTGATCGACCGGTCGGAGTTGATCCTTGATATCTTCGCGACCAATGCTAGAACTCATGAGGCCCGTTTGGCGGTCGAGTTGGCACAGTTGGAATACTCGCTTCCTCGTTTGAAACGCATGTGGACCCACCTTTCTCGTCAAACGATGGGCGTAGGCATGCGCGGTCCCGGGGAAAAGCAATTGGAAGTCGACCGTCGTTTGGCCGAGAAAAGAATCCATGATTTGCGATCGGATCTGGCTAAAGTAGAACGACGAAAATCGCGTGAAGTCGCCTCCCGTCACGGGACATTCTGCGTCTCCCTCGTTGGATACACCAATGCTGGGAAAAGCACGTTGATGAATACATTGACCGGTGCCGATGTCGAAGCGGCTGACAAGCTTTTCGCGACATTGGATACACGCACTCGACGTTGGATGCTGCCTGGTTGGGGACCGATTCTTCTCAGCGATACGGTCGGATTCATTCGGGATTTGCCTCACCATTTGATCGCGAGTTTCCGAGCAACGCTCGAGGAGGCACGCCAAGCGGACTTGCTGTTGCATGTTGCCGATGCGAGCAATCCGTCGGTTCTCCATCAAATTTCCTCGGTTTATAAAGTGCTCAAGGACTTAGGGATCGACGAGAAAGATACACTTTTGATCCTCAATAAATCGGACTGTGAAGGAGCGAGCGAACGAATCCAACTGGTCCGCGAGCGATATCCAAATGCGATCGCTATTTCGGCGCGATCGGGAGAAGGCCTCAGTACGTTAGCGATGGGGGTGAGCGATGCACTTACCGCCAGTTTTGTCGAGTTGGAGTTGAAATTGCCCATTCAAGACGGAAAGACCATCTCATGGTTAGCCTCGCATGCCGAAGTACTTTCCAAGCAGTACAACGATGATCACGCGGTGGTTCATTGCCGCATGCCGATCGGTGCTGCGGGCAAGGTGGCTGGGCAGGGGATCGAGATGCGGGTGTTATCGGGCAAGCTTCCTGAACCTGCAAAGCGTGGACTCCCCGATGCTGCAACGTATCTTCCCCTAGAGGATTCGGCATTTCATTCCTACGGTGAACCAAACTCATCCGGTCCTGGCCTGGAGGATTCTGGGACAGCGGGCCGAGAGGCCGATCAGACTACTTAGGGTTGAGAGTCTATTTTGGCGAAACGAAACCTCCAGCGAATGCGAGTTATCGTGACGGGTGCGTCTAGCGGTATCGGATACCAGCTCGCGCTTCAACTGGCTCGATCTGGCTCCAGAGTACTGGTGACCGCACGGCGCAAGGAGAGGTTGGACCAATTGATCGCCGAATCGCTTGTCGGGGCCGATCATACAACTGGACAAATCCATGCTTTGCCGGGGAATTTAACCGATCCAGCGCATCGCGCAGCCATTGCGGATTGGTGCTATCGCGAGTGGGGTGGAATAGACACACTGGTTAACAACGCAGGCGCAGGAGCCATTGGGCCGTTTGCCGATGCATCCGCAGATCGCCTGCGCCGTGTTATGGAAATCGACTTTTTTGCACCTGTCGAACTGACTCGGATTTGTTTACCACTCTTGCTCAATGGGATAAGTCCAGCGGTGCTCAACATCGGATCGGTGCTCGGGCATCGAGCCGTCCCAGACAAAAGCGAATACTGCGCTGCCAAGTTTGCGATGCGTGGATGGTCTGAATCGATTCGAGTGGAGTTGGCTCAACTCAACGTCGAAGTGCTAATGGTTAGTCCCAGTACTACGAAGAGCGAGTTCTTCGATTCGTTGGTTGACACCAACCCCGATATCAAAAGTCGATCTCTGGGAATCATGTCCCCGGAGCGTGTTGCTCAATTGGCAATCCGAGCCTTAGTCAAAAGCAAGCGGGACATGATTCTCAGTTTGGGAGGCAAGGTGTTGGTCTGGTTGGGACGCTTCTTCCCAAGGTTGACGGATTTCATTTTGACCCGAACCAACGACGATGATTCGTTGAAGGGGGCTACTGGCAAAAGTTCGACAAAGCCATAGAAAAAGCACCGCGTGATGCGGTGCTTTCGTCGATCGGTGCTGGCGAGCCATTGGTGGCATCGCAGCCGTATTCGATTCGTTCCGTTTTACTGGAACCAGCTATCGCCGTTGTTCCATTGTGCTGCTTTGCTTCGCGCTGCGGCTACCGTTTCGTTTTCGGTAGTCGTGGTAGCAACCTGCCATGATTCGATCATCACGCCACCGCTTGCAGAGACCAGCATGCCTTGGACGGTTTGCAAGAAGCTAACTTGCGGATCGAGCGATGTCGGAATCGCAAACTTGGTGGTTTCCACGGTCGCACGATCCCCGAGGATACCTGACAAATCGCACCCGGATTGGGATTGGAGGTTTTGACCTTCGATGATGGCAGCGATCACGCAGAGATCCATCACATTTCTCAAGTCGCCGAACACCGTGTCAACCTTGGCGAGTTCATCGATCTTCTTCGTGAAGAGATCAGCCCAGTTTTTGGCAATCGCATCGACTTTTCCGAGTTGCTTTGCGGTACCGTTTTGATCGTAGGCTTCTTGTTCGGTGAGTGTCTTGATACCTGGACCACTGACTTTCCAAGCCAGGCGATCACGGCTGTGGGCAATCGACTCGTAATCGCATGCCATCCACCAACGGTTTTGGAGTTGGGTGGATGCGTTGGATCGGCTTTGGATCATTTCCAAGTAGCTAGGCAAACCCTTCACTGGGGCTTGCGCCAAGTTCATACCGTAGAGTTTCATGCGATAGTCAGCAGCCAAGATGACGCGAGCCATATGGCTATCTGAGGGGATACCGGTCAGCTTGATTTGCTGCGGTCCAAAAGCTACTGCAAGCATTGGGACCAGTTGCTGTGGGTTCGCGTTGGAGCCGATGTTGCTGATGAGTTGATTCAAGCGGCGGACACCTTGTTCGGTCGGTTCAATGGAGACCGATACGGGTGTTTGGCGGGCGCTCGATACATAACGGAACGCGGTCAGGAGGTCATCGAGATAAACGATTGGCTTGCCGGATGCCTTGCCTACGACAGCACCTACCGGACCGACTTGCCACGGTTCGGCTGGTCCACCGATGACGATATCTTGGCGTTCTGGATAAACAAAGACGTACTGAACGCGAGTTAAGCCGCCGAGGTAGAGGACTTCTTCCGGAAGCTGCGTCTTGGAACGGACCGACTCGAGAACCATCTCTTGGATTTTTTTTAAGGAGATCAATCGAAGGTCCGTCGGTTTGGCCAGATCCCCCTGGGCTCCAACCATCTGAACTCGCATCTGCTCCAGAAGCTCATTCTGTTCTTCTTGAGTTGCCGTTCGGAGGACTCCATCGGTATCGATTCGAACCCCACCGACGACTCCGCCAAACCCGCCTCGACCAGGAAAGAATTGGGCTTGGGCTGTTTGGATATGCACGGCGCATGCAAGGCAAACAAAGACCAGCACCCGGGTCCACCGAGAACTCGGTATGGCTAAAGCTTGAAATCGCATGTGCGTTACTCCATTAGTTTGAGAGAAGTTTGTGCTACGATGGAAAGTGGAAAACCCCCACCCTTCCTACTCCAGTCTATTTCACTCGTCCCGCGATGCAACCAAACAGACGGTCCGCTTACCTCATTATTCGCCAAGGAAATCGGTGGACAGACGTGTTTCGCCTGGAAAATGGCCGTTCTCTAGTGATCGGAAGGGCTTCTTCCAATGAAATCCCAGTGGCGGATGAGCGGGCTAGCCGCCGCCACGCGGAGGTTTTTTTCCAAAATCAGGATTGGTTTGTCCGGGATTTAGGCTCCCGTAACGGGACAACCGTGGACGGTGAGAAGATTGAAGGGGCGAGAATATTGGCTCCCGGGAATCAAATCTCCGTAGCTTCATGCCGAATGACCTTTATCCATTCTCTGGAGGATTTCGTTCCACCCCCACCCGAAGGCGAACCGGGAAACGTTGGGACACCTGCTCAGACACAATCCGATATCGCCCCCGCGATTACACATCGTCAGTCAAAGACTGCGCTCTTGGAGTCTCGGGTACTTGATGATGCATATCCCCACGGGGCAAAAGCGACAAGCACTCCTGAGGTTGCGAATACCAAGAGTACAAGCGGCCCACTTTCTGAAAGCGCGAACTCGGGAGCACCCCCTTCCGGTGTTGCGTTAATACCACAAGGCCAAACGCTTGGGGCGCAAACCCCAGTCGCGGTTGAGCTGTTGCAATTGGCTTTCGAACTTGCACAACAAACGTCGGTATCGGAGGCTTGCGACCTAGCGCTTCGGCGTTTGTTGCAAACCGTAGGCTGTAGTGCTGGTGGAGTATTGCGATTAGGGCTCGGCGAAAGCGACTTCGTTGCAGGTACAAAAAAACCTGGCAAGAGCATTACAGCAACTTCGGAATCCCCCAATCCCGAGCCAGCTTTAGTTGTCCTCGCGGCGCACGAGAATACGGGCCGCGCGTACCATCCTGTGTCCGAGACAATCCTGGGTACTCTCAAGCGAGATCCGTCCGCATTGCTCGCTCGCAACATCGCCAGCGATGAAGAGTTGTTGGGGAAAGATGGGAATGCCTCGAGCCATGTTCTAAACACATCTAGTGTCATCGTGGCACCGTTGCGGATCGATGAATCTTTATTTGGACTACTCCATCTTTATTCGCGTCGCGGTGATCCGGATCTCACGCCAGATGATCTTGAGGTATCCCTTGCGATCGCAGAAGTTCTTTCGGTTTCGCTGAAAAACCTGCTTAAGCAACAGACGCTTGAGACCAAGCTAACCTCGGCCAAAGGGCGATTGGATGAATTGGAAAAACGAGTTGGCCACGGAGAATGGGTTGGCAACTCCGAAAGCATGAAGCGATTGAGAGAGCAAGTGGCACGCGTTGCTCCAACTCAAGCGACGATCTTGATCCGAGGAGAAAGCGGGTCGGGAAAAGAACTCGTAGCCCGAGCTATCCATGATCGTAGTTCGCGCTCCGCAGGACCGTTCATCGCAATCAACTGCGCCGCATTGACCCCAACACTCCTGGAGAGCGAACTCTTTGGACATGAGAAAGGGGCGTTCACTGGCGCTACGGATCGCAAACTAGGTAAGTTCGAATTGGCGAATGGAGGTACGTTGATGCTCGATGAACTCGGTGAAATGAGTTTGGAAATCCAAGCGAAATTTCTCCGTGTGCTCGAGGGGCAGGCCTTTGAACGTGTCGGTGGAGGCAAACCGGTTCGAGCGGATGTACGAGTGATTGCAGCCACTAATCGGGATCTCGAACAAGCCGTTAAAGAAGGTGATTTCCGATCGGATCTCTATTTCCGATTGCGTGTGATCGAATTGCGAGTTCCATCGCTTCGACAACGGGTGGATGACATCAGGCCTCTGGCGGAGTTCTTTCTCAAGCAATTCCGAAATCAATCGGGGCACGGCCCGCGAGGTTTTAGCTCAAGGGCTCAAAAAGCAATGCTCGACTACCATTGGCCAGGGAATGTTCGTGAACTCAAGAACTGCATCGAGCGAGCATTTGTTTTAGCCCCAGGGGACCTCGCCGAACCGGAAGATCTTGCACTTTCCTATCTCCAAGTTCCAGGTGCGAGCCATGAAGCGTCCTTTAAGGCGACTCAAGAGTACCGCGAACGTACCCTCGAAGAGATCGAGATTGAGCATATCCAAGCCACCTTGAAGCACACCGGTGGACAGAAAAATCGAGCGGCAGAGATCCTGGGGATTGAACGCTCGACTCTCGATCGCAAACTAAAAAAACTCGGTGAAAATTCCAGTAGCTAGGTGAACGCTTAAAGGCAGTATTGCTATCAATGATTACGGACGGTTCTAGTTTGTAGACCAGCGCCGTGATGGATCAAAGCGGACCCGAGAGCCCTATCTTGCCCAGGTTGCCAATCCGCCAGACTTCCACTTGATTCCTATTTCTGAGAACTCTATACGCTCTGCAGGGAAAAAGGCTCGAAGGATTCGAGCACGTTATTTTTAGACCAGGATGGCCATGATCTCATTCCGAAGATCACATCGCAAAAAAGTGCAGATTGATGTCGATTGGTTGTTGGGGCCTGCTCCCACCGCACCGATCGCATCTGTGCCTACGCATGTACCAACATCCAACCGGCGGCGAACGTCCAACGTAGACGTCGCGTCCGTTAATAAGCCGTCAGAGAAAGCCGCCAATTCCAAGGTGCCTGCCACAGGAAAGGCGTGGCGGAGTGGATTCCTGTTCGTTGTGAGCCTGGTCGGTGTCGGTGGTGCAGTTGCTTTCAATTGGGACGCTATTTCGAAACAAGCTCTCTGTTGGGAATGGAATCGACTGCTTCAACTTCCCGATACCAACGAAGAAACACTCGAAGCCATCGTGGCACTGAGCGAGACAGCACATGATTCGAATCGAATCCTGGTCAGCCAACTGGGGAAAGCCGATGCGACTCGTCGAGCAATTGCTTTTCAGATACTCAAAGATCGCGTCGAACGACTCCCCATGAACCCGTCTGCGAATGCACAGCGGATTGCATTGAGTCAGTTACTGCAGACGCTATCTGCAGATGATCGCGAACTGGTGATGATGCGAGGAGTTCTTGCATCCCGGTTATTGGCAGGGTTTGGCGAAGAGGTGCGTGGCGATGCTCCTGTCCGACAAAGCTTGAACCAGTGGATCGCTGCGTCGTCGGATGCAGATCCATTACCGCAGTCATCTTTGGGGGGAGTTGCTCCAACGAAAATTCGATTATCGGATGATGCAGATCCACCAGTAATATCCGCTTCTTCTGTAACATCACCCTTCAGGTCCTCGCCTACAGCACCGAGTCTCGCTTCCTCGGAGCGTGGGATATCTAGGCTTGAAGTAACGTCCAACGAGAATCGATTGCGACGTGCGATGGATCATCAACCGCCAGTTCCTCCAATTCCTAAGACAACGTGGAACGGCAATGGGGACTCAAAGGACTCGTCCGGCGTAGGGATTGTGAGTGCATCGACCCAGGCGAAAAGCGGTTCGAAGCGAGAGAACGGAGGTTCATCGCGTCGATTGAGCGATTCGCCGGGTTCTGAATCGATGCAACTGGTTGCTTCGCAACGGTCGGGTTCGTCCCTACTCGAACCGTCTACGGTTAGACCGGCCACGGGATCACCAAGATCAGCAACGGAATCCTTGATCGATCTCTCTTCGGACGCGACCGATTCGGAGGAGTCGCGACTAGGTGTACCGAGGGCGGTTGTCGAGATTGCGCCGAATCCTATCGCAAACGATTCGGATACCGACGAGTCAACGCTGCGTGGTATTCGAAAACTAACCCAAGACAAATTGATGCGACTGCTTGAGAGTCGACAAGACCGTATTGTGACTTCCGCCGCCCAGGAATTGCAACGTCGAGGGGTCCAGTCTGAGCATCTGGAACTTGGGTTGGAGTTAGCCCGTGGTTCTGCTGCTGAGCGATTGCAAGCGATGGATCAACTCGTACGTGTGGCTGGTTTGAATCCTGTCCCGTGGCTCGTGTGGATGGCCGAATCTTCGGATCGCGAAGTCCGGTTGCGAGCGGTGAGTTTGCTGGGTTCCACCGCGGACGAAGAGGCATTGCAGAAACTGCGACAATTAAAAAAGAAAGAGTCTGACAATCGTGTCGTGGAGCAAATCAATCAAGTGCTTCTAGCGGCGGATTCAGCGCGATCCAACCATCGCTAAACCGAGGACGTCAGGAAAAGGAATTTCAATCATGAGTATAAAGCTGACCGCAAACCGTTTCGGTAAATTGCGAGCAATGATTGTATTAGACACCTCTTCGATTGTGTTGCAGACCTTTATGGCATTCGTCGCGATATCATCGATGCATGCTTTGGCAGATGACAACGGGAACGAAAAAAAGCTTGGTGCGAATCAATCCAAAAACCGACTCGTACCCGAAGCGAAGACCTACGAAAAGGCGATGGTGCGATTTGTTCATAGTCCGCGTGCTACAGTACGATGCGGCCCCGGTGAGCAGTACTATTCCACGGTGGTGCTCAATAAGGGGCAATCGCTCGATGTCTATATTGAGACAGTTGATGGTTGGTCCGGAGTACGTCCTCCTGAAGGAAGCCACAATTGGATACCTGCAGATTCGGTTTACCTACTGCCAGGCGGACGTGCTGCCGAAGTTTCGGTTGATAAAGTCGCTGCATGGGTTGGAAGTAGCATGGCGAAAAACGAGCAATTGCTTTACCAGAGCGAGTTGGTAAAAGGTCAATCGGTTTCAATCCTAGGTGAAGCTTATCGCGGGCAGGAAGACGAGAAGAAACTTTGGTTCAAGATCGCTCCACCCCAGGGTGAATTTCGATGGGTGCGGACCGGTTCCTTGAGCGCAGAGCCTGTCACGCCCGAGGCGAATCGCATTGCGAATGCAAATGGTGTAAGTTCCAAAACTCAACGATCTGGCAATCCAAGCGATAATGCTGTTGAGCAAGCGGGATATCAGGGACCGCCTCAAGGTAGTGGCGATGGTGCTTATGGATCGGAATCGGGAGAATTGGTTTGGTCGGATGAGTCTGAGCAACTCGAGAAGGTTGACCGCGAAATTCAACGCGAGCAACAGCAAATCGAAAGCGAGATGCAGCAATCGGGGATTTATGTCGGCGATCGAAATAAGTCCACTTCTCGCACGGGCGTATCGACGGCAAAACGAACGAGTACCAAGGGTGCTAGCAGTTCACCCAAATCGCTAGTAAAGGGCAGTTCTGGTCCTGTTCAAAAAGCCAGTGGATCGATGAAGAAAGTTGCCGATCCGCATGCACTCGATGAAAAGCACTGGCGAGCGATGCAGCAATCGAAAGCGGGTGGGCAGAATGTCGTCAGTACGGAGACAGGGCCCATGGATAACGTGTTAGGACTTTTGGGACTGAGCGTTGTCGATGTCAGTCCCAACGCAGGTCGCACGAAAGGGATGAGCGGACGCAATGCTCGTGTTGAAGTGCGTCCTGCTCCCTATGCCGATCGAAATAGCGGAGCTTACGCTGGCTTTGGGGGGACTAACTATGGTGCGACTCCATTCGGTTCGAGCCGCCTAGACCGCCTTCCACGACCACCTCGCCGTTCGTCGGGAGGGGAATGCTATGCTGGTAGTACCACCAACGGCATCGGATCAACAGGCGGATTATTTAGCGATCTCATCCATTCCAAAGAACCACTCTTCGGTGCGGCCGGAAACGATATCCAGACAGCATCAGGGGCGATGACTGCCGGTATGGGAGTCGCAGCAGCCGATTATCGAAACCAGTCGAATCCGACGATTTCGGATGTGGCTTACGACCAACCTGATCGGTTCCAAACCCCTCAGGTCCAAGAGGCATTGGTCCAACTTTCTTCCATGGTGAGCAAACCTACTGAAGAATGGAATCTCGCTCCATTGCGAGATACGGCGAGCATTTGGGTGGAACAGGGCGCTACACCGCTAGTTCGAGGTGAGGCACGGCTATTGCTCGAACGTATCGAACGGTTTGAATCGATTCGCCAGCGGACCATGGCACTCAACGGCCAGAGAACGGTCTCTGCAATTGGAGCGGGGGCAACGACGGCCAACCCAAATGACTTTGGATCGTCCAAGGGCATCGGTAACTCGATTCCTCCAACGGCAGCCTACACCGAAGCAGTCCCGATGCGTGTCGGAGAATCCGCATCAGAGATTTCGGGTTGGCTTCAGGGAGTTCACACGTCGGTTCAAGGGCAACCGGAGTTTGCATTGACCGATGATTCGGGCAATGTCCTTGCCTATGTCCGTGCGACAACAGGGCTCAACCTGAGGCGGTACTTGCAACAGCCAGTCACAGTTTACGGCGTTAAGGGGTATATCCCCAACCTCGCAGCCAAACAAATCGTGGCTGACCGCGTTGTGCGGCTCAAATAATCAACAGCACACGGTTGAGTCATACGTGTGCTACGATGTTCGCAGGCCTATCATTTCCTCTGATGATTAAGTCGGAAATGATTGGTGATGGTCTGTACGTCCAATTCATTGAGTGCGTGATTGAAGATCATCAGTTCATCGAAGTCTCCGATATATTCGATACCGATCATGATTGCCGTTTTGGTGTTGTCCCAAGTGAATTGCATGGGGCTCTCGATCGATCCTTGGGCTTTTCCGTCGAGAAAAAGTGTAGCTTTCGCCTTGGATTTATCAGCCGCATTCACGCCTGAAATTGAGAACGCCACATGAGTCCACGCCTGACGCGTGAAACTCGGTTTCTTGACCGTGACCATGGGACGACGTTCCATGGGCCATTTCTCCCAAGGCGTATTCTCGGGGTTCCAGAACTTCAAATCGGAGAAGACGCCGAGTCGAAAGTCTCGCGGTATGTCTTTATCAAAGTCGACGAAAAGTGCGCCATCATTCCATGCCTTCTCCGTGATTTGAATGGGGTCGCAATACCCTGGTTTAAGATCGCTGTCTGGATCCAATCGCATCCAAAAACTCACCGTTCCGGACCAATTCTCACCCATCGGGTGCATTGCCTCACCCTTGAAGGAAAGAACCTGGGGAGATTTATCGGAGAAACGCAGGTACCCGAGTGCTGCCCCACCCTCTTCCACGATCGAGACATCCTTGCGCTGGATACCGGGAATCCATTCTTTCCGCTGCAACGATTCGTTGGTGTAGATTCGTCCATCGCCTAGGGAGCGAACTGCATCGCCGTTTCTACTGAAGTTACAGTGGAACGTCAACGAATCCTTCACCAATGTGTAATATCCATCTTCGTTTTTTATCCTGGCCGCAATATCCTGAGGGATTGTCTTCTTAGTGTCCTTGGGTTCTTGTCCCAGCACCGTCGCTGCGAAGCAGATCCAAGAGAGTGAAACAGCGATCGCGTTGGCGAGAAGCGGTTTTTGGTTCAGGATGAATCGAAATAAACTATTCATGGCGAAAAACTTCCCAAGTTGTCTAAGGAGTGATGAGCGTATTCATGAATTGCTCGATTCGCTGATCGAGCAATTGGAGGGGACCATTGTTATCGATGATGTCGGTTGCGAACCGTCGTTTCTGTTCAATCGGTAATTGCGCTGCCTCGCGATCTCGAAAATCATTGCTTGTCCAGCCTCTTGCAAGTGCTCTTTGATGCCTTAATTCTTCGGCGGTCTCGATAAATAGGATACGATCGCATCGCTGATACCAGCCAGATTCTATAAGGAGCGGCACATCGAGTACTACGATTAGCGGTCGTTCGTTCGGAGCAATAGTTTGTTGGAGGGAATCCAGAAGTTCCGCGATACGGGTTCGGATGCGAGGATGAACGACGCTTTCAAGGTATCGTCGATTCTCTGTGGCAATCGTGTCGTTACCAAAGACCAGTTGTGCAAACCGCGGGCGTTCAATTTCTCCGGTTTCCTGCGAGAGGATCTGAGTCCCGAAATAGTCGACCAAGCGATCTCGGATTTCTTTTTCTCGCAGAACTTCATGGCCGATCGTATCGGCGTGGATGACATGGGCCCCACGCGCTTGGAGCCGGCGGGTTACTTCGCTTTTGCCGCTCGCGACTCCGCCCACGATCCCGAGCACTATGCACTGTTTCATAGTGGTTCGCACTCCGCCCAGTTGTTACCTACTTTGACGTCGACCTTCAATGGTACTTTCAATGGCATGACGCGGGTCATTTCTTCCCGGACCATAGCTGCGAGCGTGTCGACGGAATCCGGTGCTACTTCGAAAACCAGTTCGTCATGGATTTGCAGGAGCATGTTCGCGGGCAACGGGTTTTGTCGAAGCCGTTTTGCGATGCTGATCATCGCCATTTTGATCATGTCCGCCGCAGAGCCTTGGATGACAGTATTGACCGCCATGCGCTCCGGTTCGAGCAGTTGTTTCTTTTTTTGATCATCGAGCGTGGCAAAATCTCGAATTCCCTTGAGGTACCGTTTTCGGCCCGACATGGTCGCCACGAACCCGCGAGCCCTGCAATCGATCAAGGTAGATGCGATGAACTCGCGAACCTTGGGATAGCGAGCAAAGTATTCATCGATAAAGTCGCTCGCTTCGGTTCGAGAAATCCCGAGTCCTTTGGCGAGTCCAAAAGGGCTTTGTCCATAGAGGATACCAAAGCTGACCGCTTTCGCGCTTCGCCGCATTGCCGAGGTGACTTCGCCAAGCGGCACTCCATGGACTTGGGCGGCGACACTAGTATGAATATCGAGGTCTTTTTCAAATGCGTCGCAGAGATTGGGATCGCTGCAGCAATGTGCCAGGACCCGCAATTCGATTTGCGAATAATCCGCCGTGAGTAAACGCCAACCAGGATGACCGGCAACGAATGCGGAACGAATGGAGCGACCTTCGGGGGTTCGTATCGGGATATTCTGAAGATTGGGTTCGATGCTGCTCAAACGCCCCGTGGCTGCGGTGTCTTGACGGAACGATGTATGGACCCGACCCGTGACAGGGCTGACCAAACGGGGCAATGCTTCGACGTAGGTACTGAGCAATTTCGCTAGTTGCCTGTATTCGACAATCTTGGCAGGAAGCGGGTGTTCTGAGGCTAGTTCTTCGAGGACCTCTGCATCCGTGCTGGGGCCGGTCTTTGTCTTTTTAACCACCCTCAGTTGCAGTTTTTCGAAAAGGAGGAATCCAAGCTGTTTAGGACTGTCTGGATTGAACTCCTCACCCGCGATTTCCATGATCTGCCGACGAATCGCTTCAAGCTGTGTAGCAAACTGAGATCGAAGTTGCTCGAGGCGCTCCGTGTCAATTAAAATTCCCGTAAACTCCATCGATGCCAAAACGCCAATGAGTGGGAGCTCGAGTTTCTCCATCACGTTCAGGAGCGATTCCGATGCGAGTCTCTCTCGCATCGCGTCGTAGATCTGCATGGGAATATCGACATCTTCGGCGGCATACGTTGCGAGTAGATCCAACGGGACGCGATCCATAGTGATTTGGTTGCGGCCCGTACCAATCAACGATTGGATGGAGATGGTTTCAACCCCGAGCCAACGTTTCGCGATATCCCCTAAATCGTGATTGCGACCGCCGGCATCGAGCAGGTAGTCGGCGACCATGGTATCGAAGTGAATCGTATCCACGTTGGTGGTTCCTATCGGCATGCCGTGGCTCTTTAGCACGATCGCATCGAATTTGATGTTCTGTCCAATCCATTGAATCGACTCGTTCGCTAGCAACGGAGCTAGTCGTGAGCGAACGGTATCGAGGGGGAGGCATGCCGAAGGATCTGGCGCCAAAATGGGAATGTATGCCGCTCGACCAGGTTCCCAGCACAGACTGATACCGACCAAGGATGTATCGCGTGGGCGTGTCGAGGTGGTTTCGGTATCGATCGCAATACGTTGTTGGCGCAATGTGTTGACGAGTTGCGACAAGTCTTCGTCGGACCGGACGAGCTGGTAATGTTCGGTGGCGAGTCGAGCTGGTTTGATCTCTCGGAAAGTTTGTTCCGTGCCCGTGTTTCCATGGGAAGATATCCCGAGGAATACGTCCGCCAGTCGACGGAAGCCGAGATCCCTAAATAGTTTCTCAAGAGCTTCCTTGTCCGCTGAACGCGGCCGCATTTGGGGCCACTCTAGCGCGATGGGACAATCCTTGCGGAGTCGTACTAGGTCTCTGCTGAGATAAGCATCGGTACGATGCTCGAGAAGCTTTTCGCGTTTTTTGTCTCCTTTGACTTGATCGATGTTTTCGTAGATCGCGTCGAGCGAGCCAAATTGCTCGAGAAGTTGTTGTGCAGCCTTTGGACCGATCGAAGGTACGCCGGGTACGTTATCCACCGAGTCTCCCACCAGTGCCTGAAAGTCGACCACCTGGTCAGGACAAACATCCCACGTTTCCTTGAGTTCTTTAGCACCGAAGACTTCGTTTTTTCTTAGGTTCAGCATCGAGGTCAGCGGCGTGATCAATTGCCTGCAATCTTTATCGCTGGTGACGAGAAGAACGCGTGCACCATACGATTCCGCTTGGCCGGCCAACGTTGCCAAGATATCGTCGGCTTCAAAACCTGAGACGGAAATCTTGGGGATGCCAAGTATGTCCAAGCTGTCATGGATCAAACCGATCTGGGCCCGTAGCGCTTCGGGCATTTCATCGCGGTGAGCTTTGTATTGGTCGTACATTGCGTTGCGAAATGTGATTTCCGATTCGTCGAACGCACAGACCAGGAAATTGGGGTTCCACTGCTGAATTAGATTAGCGATGTCGCGAAGGAAGCCATGGACGGCGCCGACCTCGAGCCCATGCGGGCTGGTCATGGGGGGTAGTGCGTGGAAAACCTGGTAAATGAGCGAATGCGAGTCGACCAGGATCACTAAATCGCTCGGGCTGGGATGTTCGGCTCGCGAAGCGGCAACTGCTCCAAATGCCATCGGATCGGCGGGTGGTGAAACGGTTTCTTGGGGCCCAACCGTGTCCCCAGGATCGCTTGTCGCGACGTTGGTGTTGCGCTGTCGTTCGTGCGATTCCTCGTTGAGAACGATATTCCCAGGACGATCCATGGGTGATTGCGCGGGTTCGTTGCTCCCCTTTTCATCCAGACTTTGTTCGAAGAGAGGCAACGAAGGTTGTTGCGCGGAAGAGCGAGCTTTTTTTGGCATGCGGAGAGGTAGGCTCTAGAGATACGGGGAGGTTTGGACTTCATTTTCCAAACCGTCAGGGTAACCGATCCCGAGCGACCCTCCAAGCTACCGGCGACCGATCGCGAGTCCCTCACGAGGTCGAGGTTTTTGTGGGTTATAGACCATCATCTGAGAAACATCGATTTGGTAGTACCCGCCATAGGGGGTTTTGTGGAGGCGTTTGTCCGACATTCCGCTACGGAAGAGTTCGATCATGTTGATATCCGGGCATTTACCGGTCTGCAAGCGGTACTGGGTGACTAGCTCATTGAGCCGATCAAGATTCCGTTGGTCGTGAATTTCGCACTGTTTGTCCCAAATAGCCAAGGCAACGTTTGCCAAAAGCACAGCGGAAACCATGGAGGCGGTCGAGTACAACACTTTGCGAAACAATGGGTGGAACATCATGGTGCGAACAATTGTTACAAGTGGATCCGATAAGCGATCTCCGGAGCAAGATTAGGGGCACATTTGAAAACTAGCTTTCGAATTTCACCCCAAGCAACTCGTTGATGGGGAGAATGCAACCGTTCTGTGTGCAGGATGCAGGATGGAATGGATTTACCGAATATGAGGATTAATGTTTCCAATAAGGTTCGTCAGAGGACTTGCGACGCGAATGGACCCGTCTGGAAATGAAAAACGGGAAGTGATCATTCAACCACTTCCCGTTTAGGGATTTGAAATTTGAGGTGTACCACTTACAGCGAAATATCCAGCTGGGTTTGGCCTGGTTGAACGGTGACCGTTCTTTCCATGTTCGCTTCAAGGAGTTTCGTGTCGATGTTTGCGGGAAGTGGCGCTGACTCCCCCTTAGTCACGTAATAAGCGTATTTCCCAGGAACCAGGTTCCCGGAAAAACTGCCATCATCTCCGGTCGGAAAAACACCTGGATGACCGGTTTGCAATGGCTGAAGCATCAGAGTAACGCCGGCCAATGGACTACCCGACAAGGTGACCTTTCCAGATACCGCCACTGGGGTGTCCATTTGCGGTGCCCGATAACCACATCCTGCGAAAGCCACTGAGATCAACAGTAAACAAATTCTAAACATCCTTGAAACCTTACTCTTCCACTGCGTACGTTTGCGCGTCGTTTCGACCGATCATCCACTTGACGATGATTCCATCTGTATTGGCAGACAAGAATCGTACCGAGTTATCTCCGAAAACAGCATTGGACCCAGAACCGTGCCATGCGAATGGCTCGTCGTTCGGACCGCAATTGTTCACCGACCACAGGCATTCGGCAGGTCCGCCGAGTACTTGGCTGTAGTTGTTGATCTTGGCTGTTCGTGTTCCTGGGGAGATAGCATTGCTTGGTCCCGAGTAGCCGTTGGTGCCTGCATCTGGATCCGCCCATGCGTACATGTGACGGCCGAGAGTGGTTCCGCCTGACCAAGCAACGTTGAACGCTGGGCTGCTCACAGGTGTTTTGCGTGTTGAAAGAGCACCGAACTTAGCCACGTTTGGGTGTGCTCGTCCTGCATCTTCAATCGACATCATGGTGTAAGCGGTTCCGTCGGTTGTTGCAGCCATCTTGCTGCTTTCGCAGTCAAGCATGCCGGACACCTTCATTTCCGCGTACTGGGGGTCTGCTGCGGGGGTGCGTGCACCGTAGGTAGCCGACCCAGCACGAGTGTCAACGTCCGACAAATCGATGAACATGTAATCGATTCCACCGAGCCGATCGATGGGGTCGCGTGTCCCTTGATCGAGCGGAGTGGAAGGACAAACGAAGGTTGGGATGGAAGTCTGGGCAGCGATCTGACCCGATGGATGGGTCGGATCGTCGTAGCTCTTGCCCTTTGCATTGCGATGCAGCAAGCATCCGCTAGGGGTGAGATACGCACCGGAAGATTGAAGGGTAGCGCCGTAGTGGGTCGACGAGACGGTGTTGTGATCGAACATGTTGTACAAATTGTTCAGTTCGATGTAGGGCAGAATTTGTACTGCTACCGACTGGATCATGTAAACAGTGGTCGTGCTACCAGTGGATCCGCACTGGCCGCTGTGGGGCAACCTCTTGTAAGCGGACTCGTGGTTCAGCACGCCGAGACCGACTTGCCGAATGTTATTGGAGCAGCTCATACGGCGAGCTGCTTCGCGAGCGGCTTGAACTGCCGGGAGCAGCAGGCCGACCAAAATACCGATGATGGCAATCACCACCAACAACTCCACCAAGGTGAAGGCCGACCGTTGTGGTCGCTTCCATCCAAACCGACGCAACATAAAAAACTCCGCTGTTCTCGATTAAATGTCTTCGCGATGCTCAGTCGATCGCGGACTCGACGGCGGCAGAATATCGAGGTTGCTTCGACGGTATATAGTTAGAAATGCAAATTCATTTGATCTTCACGGGATCTAAACAGATCGCAGCGTATGGCCGCGTGATTGTTATCGTTGTGTGAAAAAAAGATGAAATGCAATGGAGATTGATATGACTCGGCTAGCTCTTGATCGAGTCGATGACGGAACCGTAAACATCTGTCAGTCGGAAATTGCGACCTGCGTACTGATAAGTAAGTTCTTCATGGTTTAAGCCTAACAGATTCAAGATGGTTGCATGCCAATCGTGGATGTGGCACTTGTCTTCGACAGCTTCTCGACCATGTTCATCGGTGGCCCCGTACGAAAAGCCTCCGCGAACTCCCCCACCTGCCATCCATGTTGTGTAGCCTTTGTGGTTGTGGTCTCGGCCATCACCATTTTGTGCATCTGGTGTTCGCCCGAACTCACCACCCCAGATCACCAACGTGTCGTCCAGCATTCCGCGTTGTTTAAGATCGCTGAGCAAACCAGCGATGGGTTGATCGATTTCTTCGCAGTTCTCTGGAAGGGACGTCCGAAGCCGTTGGTGATGGTCCCAATTCCCGTGACTTAGTTCTACGAAACGCACACCGGCTTCGAGGAAGCGTCGTGCCATCAAGCACTGTCGTCCAAAACCATCTGTCGGATTTTTTCCAACACCATATAGAGCTAATGTCTTCTCGGATTCACCGGATAGCTCCATCAGTTGTGGTAAGGAGTCCTGCATGCGAAAAGCGAGTTCATACGACTCGATGATGCCTTCGACATTAGGGTCAACAACATCCCTCGCGAGCTTCTGTTGGTTCAGGCTTTGGATGAAGTCGATTTGAGCGCGTTGGGATTGTCGAGATTGACGGGTGTTAGCGAGGTCGGGTATCGCATTCATCGGGGATTCTCCTCGCGCCATGCCTCCGCGGCGGACTTGTGGCCTCCCTACCTTGGTTCCTTGGTAAATCGCAGGCAGAAAAGCGCTGCCGTAATTTTGGGAGGAGGCTATTTGTGGATTGAGCGCGATGAAGCCTGGCAAGCTTTCGTTTTCGGTCCCCAACCCATAGAGTGTCCACGCGCCGAGCGAAGGTCGAACGAACTGAGCATTCCCTGTGTGCATTTGGGTCATCGCGCGAGGATGGATCGGCTGATCGCAATGCATGGATCGGATCAAGCACATCTCATCGGCGTGCTTGCCAAGCTCAGGGAAAAGCTCCGAGATCCACAACCCGCTCTTCCCTCGTTGCGAAAATTTCCACGGGGATGGCATCAGCTTGGCAGCGTTGTTCCGGCCTTTTTTCCCCTCATCATTCGCCAATTGTGGCTTGTAATCAAACGTGTCGATGTGAGAGGGGCCTCCCTGCATGCACAAGAACAAAACCCGCTTTGCCGATGCCCTGAAATGAGGTTGTTTCGGGGCGAGGGGATTGCTGCTCGTACTCGTTTGGTCCGAGTCCGTTGCAAACGCATCATTGGCATTGATTCGCCGCGAAGCGAGGGTGCTCAAGCCGGCGAACGCTAAATATCCGAACCCTGCCGAGGCACATTGAAGGATCTGTCGGCGGTTAATGGTTGGCATCATGATGAGCTATTCCTGAAATGAATTGGAGTTCATTGCGAAAGGAGTCGGTAGGCAGAATATCGCAGATCAGTTCACAATGCGGAACTCGGCCGATCCGAATAAAGCTTGGCAGAATTGACTCAGCCAACGGAAAGCATCCTCGTCCTTTTTACCTGAGATGCGTGTTTCATTGGATTGACGGTAGAACTGGTTCGCTGCTTTCATTTCGTCGTTGGTTGGCGGTCGGCCATAGGCGAGTTGGAATGCGTGGACCATTTGTTGCCTTGGTTCCTTGGACTGCTTTATTACCTTTCGGGCAAGCGCATCGCTGAGCTCGACGACAAACGGATTGTTAAGCATGTAAAGAGCTTGTTCGGCAGTGTTTGAAACCTCGCGTTCACCCACCAGTAAGCTTGGTTCGGCAAAGTCGAATGCATCGAGGGCTCTAGGGAGGTTGTTGCGCGCGACCGGTAGATAAACAGACCGATGGTAATTGGGGGTCTCAAAGACATTGGCGTTTGGATTCCTAAAACCACCTTGACCCATGATGTTGCGAACCGCGTTGGCTCTCGGTGGGGCGTTAGGGGTATTGGAGTTGCTCATGGTGGCCATGAGCAGCGGGAGGTTTTGAGGTCCATTCGGGCCCATCGGGGTCGAACCAAAGGTGGCGATGAGCGATGCCTTGGGTGGTTTTAGATCCATCTGACCACTCACCGCCAGCATTGCGTCTCGGATCGCCTCGGCATCCAAACGCTTTGTATTCGCGCGTGCGATCCAGTGGTTTTCTGGGTCCAGTTCAAAACGTTTTGGGTCATACGACGAGGAGAGCCGATATACTCGCGAGTTCGCAATACCGCGAATCATATGCTTGACCGACCAACCGTGGTCCATGAACTCGATCGCCATGAAGTCCAAAAGCTCGGGATGGGTTGGCGGAGTTCCAGATGCGCCGAAGTTGTCTGGGTCTCGAACGAGAGGTTTACCGATCAAATGCTTCCAAATACGATTGACCATCACACGAGCCGCCAACGGATTGTCTTTGGAAACCATCCATTGCGCGAGTTCCTTTCGCCCTGAAGAACGCGTCGATAGAACCGATTGGGCACCCCCGAGGACTTGGACAAAGCCGCGTGGGATTTCTTGGGCGGGTTGATCGATTTCGCCTCGGATGAGCACCCTAGCGTTTCTTGGTTGGTCGGTGTCCTGGACTCCCATGCAGAACGATATCGGCGTGCCCTTTTCATCGACGCTATTTATGCGCGAGTTCAGTTGGGAAACCACCTGGTCCAGCACTCCCACTTGGACCTGTGGATTGACGGGTCGCGTTCCAGTGCTGTTATTGGGAGCAGGTGTGCCTGTGCGCTGCGCGCGGCGTGCTTCCGCCAACTCCGATTGTTTCTCCTGAAGTTCTTTCTTCAAGGCCGCTAATTCATCAGGTGGGATAGGTCGCTCGATCGGTTGGGAGTCTTGGACGGGCAATCGAATCCAATCCGAGGGATGGCGGTTGCGAATACTTCTGGTTCCACCGTAGAGGGTCTCCGTGCTATAGAAGATTCCCGCGAGGGCGTAATAATCGGACTGAGGGATCGGATCGAATTTATGATCATGGCATCGAGCGCATCCGACCGAAAGTCCCAGTACGACTCGGGACGTCGTATCAATTTGCTCATCGATCATGTCGGCTTGGAACTGACGTGGGTTTTGCTCAGAAAGAGATTTTGGACCGATGGCG
>VGZN01000024.1 GCA_016872635.1 Planctomycetota bacterium
TACCAAGCATCGACTTCATCAATTCAGTACTTATGCATCGACCACGCCATGTGTGGACGAGCAAGGAGTCGTCGTTGCGTGGGGCGAGCCAGAGCATGTGGTGGTCAAGCGATTTAGTCACCAAGGGGACGAGCTGTGGAGCCGGGACTTTGGAAGATACGTCTCGCAGCATGGTTTTGGAACCTCTCCAATATTGGTGGATGGCAAAGTGATCCTGCTCGACAGTCAAGACGCTGAAGAGCTTGAACCGGGCGTCGAACCAGGGACGGACCGCATGCTGGCGCTAGGCGTAACAAGTGGGGAAACGTTGTGGGAAACACCACTTCCGACACGACGCGTTTGCTACGGTGTCCCCAGCGTTCGCGAAGTGAATGGGATCAAGCAGCTCGTGTGCGCGACGACGGGACTTGGGATCTTCGGGATGGAGCTTGAGACGGGAAAAGTTCTTTGGAACCATGATTGTTTCAAGCAGCGCGTTTGCGCATCGACCGTGATCAACGGTCCGTTGGCGATCGCCTCACACGGTTCCGGCGGAGGGCGAGATAACCTGCTTGTGGCCTACGATATGGAGACTCGCGAGGAACGTTTTCGCATCCAGCGAGCGGCCCCTTATGTACCGACCCCGGTCGTCTATCGAGACTTGGTCTTTCTATGGTCTGATGCTGGGATCGTGAGTTGCGTGCGGCTGGCTGACGGAGCGGTCCGATGGAGCGAACGCATCGGAGGGAATTTCTTTTCCTCACCGGTCATCGTTGGAGAACGATTGCTCAATATCTCCGATAAGGGGGATGTGACTGTACTCGCCGCAAGCGATGGGTACCGTGTTTTGGGTACGATCGCAACCGAATCCGTGATACGATCCACACCCGCTGTGACCGAAACAAAGATTCTGATACGCACCGAGCGTGAACTGTGGGTCATCCGGTAACGCTAGGAAACGATGAAATCGCGATGAAAGTATTGATCAACCAAGAAGAAATCGATCGAGGAATAGCGAGACTCGCGTCGCAGTTGCATGAGCGTTACGGCAAAGAGCCGCTGACCATCGTAGCAATCATGACCGGCAGTTTGGTAATGCTCGCAGACTTGATACGTAGCCTTGAGATGCCGATTCGGATCAGCTTAATTCGCGCTACTTCGTACCGAGGAGGAATGACCAGCGGGGAGCTTACGATCGAGGATAGCGATATGCTCGATATTCGGGGGCGCGATGTCCTGCTGATCGACGATATTTTTGATACCGGAAAAACGCTCGCCGAAGTTACACGGCGGCTCGAGAGACAACAACCTCGAAGCCTTCGGACAGCGGTGTTCCTGAACAAGCGGGGGAATAGCGTGGTCCATCAAGAACCCGACTATAGCGTGTTTGAAATCCCCAATGAGTTCGTTGTTGGTTACGGATTGGATTACGATGATCTCCATCGCAACCTCCCGTACGTGGGTGTTTTGGAAGAAGCGGATATCGCAGCGCACCGTCGGCAGTTTGGCCTGTCCAAATAGTTATAAGCCAATCATGGCAGTGCACACAGCGAGCGCTGCGCGGATCCAACTCTGAGGCAAACGAGCAAAAGCCGATTTCATCGATGTCGATCCACACGTCTCTATCCAGAGAAACAAAAACTAGAAACTAGGCCCACACAACAGGTACACAAAGACAGTCGATCGTGTCTACAGCGAGGCATTCAACGAGAGTCTTGGTTGTTACGCGCAAGTATTGGCCGCACGCCGATGACGGTTGTCTGCGACTGATGCAACTGCTCGATGGATGGCGTACTCGAGGGATCGAAGCGACGGTGTTGACTGCGCGATGGCATTCGCAGTGGCCCGAGAAGGCCATGCTCCGGGAGAGCCCTCTCCATCGCTTGCTCCCTTCCCCACGCAGCAACTGGAACGAATCCCAATTCCAAAAGAACGTGGTAGCTTGGATTGTGAGACACCTGGATGAGTTTGATGCGATTTACGTCGATCGCGCTGATGGGTTGCTAGGAGCGATCGGGGCGAAGAGTGCCAAGTGGAACAAGCCGCTGATCACTCGGTTTAGCTTGGAGGGGGAAATCGAAGGGATCGCGCGCAATCAGCTAGTGTCACCGGTTATGGCGGCGGAAGCGTGTCGGAGAGCCGATGGAGTGGTTGTGCCCAACTCTTTTGCACAGCGAGTTCTCTTGTCCCATGGCTTCGACGATCGGAAAATAATGAACATCGCAGATACCGTTGGGATATGTGTGCCTCGAGATCTCGAATCCAGGAACCGCGCCGCGAGCGCGTTGTTCGATGTGTCGAGCGATTTTGTCATTCCAGGACGGACCGATCTGTTGCTGCATCTGGGCAATGCGGATTCCAAATCATTAGTGACTGCCACACGCACCGTGTGCGATTTGCTCGACCAAGGAGCATCGTTGAGGATGTGGATCATCAATCCCGGTCTAGCCACCCAGGCGGTTTACGATCAAGTGAAAAACCGTGGTTGGCATCGAGAAATCCTTTTATTCGACGCATTTGATGATCTCGAGGAACTCGTCGCTGTTGCCGATTTGGCCATCGTCTCAAATCCGGATACCACGCTACAATTCAGCGTGCCATTGATGATCAACTCGGAATTACCAATGGTGATTGCCGAAAGTGTAGAGTCCAAGAACTTGCATCCTGAAACACCACTGATGAAATACTACGATTCGCAGGAGAGCTTGCAGCGACAGCTAAAGGACTGGCTAGTTCACAGGCAGCAGTGGCTTACCGAAGCGATGGGGCTGCGAGCAAGTTACCGAAGGCATTCGCCACACCAACGATCCATCGATCAATGGGAGTTGCTCTATCGGAATCTGTCTCATGCCTTCTATGGTCCGAGGAGTCGCGGATGAAGATCAAACTCTGCTTGATTATCCCCACCTTGGATCGTGGCGGTGCCGAGAAACAGTTGTCCTTGCTCGCACGCGGTTTAGATCCAGACGCGTTCGATACCACCGTGATCGCGCTGACCAGGACTGGCCCGCTGGAACGCGAGTTGTCGGAGGCAGGTATCCCGGTGGTATCGATCGGAAAACGAGCAAAAGTCGACCCGTTGGCATGGTGGCGGCTGCGCACCACATTGAAACGACTGAAACCTGACATTGTCCATACCTGGCTCTTTGCAGCCAACGCCTACGGGCGCTCTGCCGCCAGATCGGCACGCGTCCCAGTAATCCTCGGTTCCGAACGTTCGGTCGACCCATGGAAAGGCTCATGGCAACTCGCGATCGATCGGTTTCTTGCTAAGCACACACAAGGCATAACAACCAACAGCCCAGGTGTCGTCGAGTTTTATGCAGAACATGGAATCCCTCGGGAGCTGTTTCATGTGATCCCAAACGGGATTCCACCACGCCAGCCTTCGCAGGAGATTAGCCGGGAAGAGGCTTTCGGCAGGCTGGGAATCGATCCATCGCGCAAATTGATCCTGTCGATCGGGAGGCTTTGGCCCCAAAAGGGATACAAGGATCTCATCTGGTCGGCCGAGATTTTGCGAGTTCTCCGGGGAGATACATCGTACGCAATTCTCGGTGAAGGTCCTGAACGACCGCGATTGGAAGAGTTTCGCGATAACGTTAAAGCCGCCTCCGAGGTTTATTTGGTCGGACATCGCGACGATGCGATGCAGATTCTTCCTCATGCGGATCTCTTATGGAATGGCAGCCTGTACGAAGGCCAATCCAACGTCATTTTGGAGGCGATGCAGGCCCGTGTGCTGGTCATGGCCAGCGACATACCGGGCAATAGGGACCTGATTCAAGACAACGTTTCCGGGATCTTGTTTCCCGCAGGCGATGTCGACCGGTTGATGCGTGTGTCGCATCAACTGCTCGATGATCCCGGGGCGCGTTTGCGTATGATCGATGCAGCGGAGCAGAGAGTTCGCAACGAAAACAATCTGCAGATGATGATCGATCGTCATGCGCAGTACTACCGACAAAAGAGAGCATCATGAACTCGGACGTTAAGCACGCAATCCGGATAGGACAGAAGACCCTCGAACTCCTTCTCCCCGATGATGCAGTGACACTCGGCTATGCTGGTATTCCAGATGCAAGAACCGTTGGTGAACAGCTGCGCGAGTCCCTGGTTGCACCCATTGATTTTCCGGAGTTGGCGCTGGCTATCCTCGATGACGATCTTGTAGCGATCGCGCTCGAAGAAGGAGTCCCGAGGGGGTTTGAAATCGCCGCGGAACTTATCCAGTGGTTGCTCGAGAGGCCGCTCCAGGCTGAGCAAATCACGGTGGTCCTCTCCTCAGCCGGTCGACACGCAATTGAACAGGCACGAGAGGCAATCGACCGTCGAAGTCCCGGAGTGGGAGGAGTCCTGCGGATTGTGCAACACGCCGCCACGAACCACGATCAGCTCGAGTACATCGCTGCTGCGAAATCGGCGGACCCGATCTATATCCAACGCGATCTCGTCGAAGCGGCTGTGGTTCTGCCGATTTATTGTATTCGCGATCCGGAGACGCTCAGCGCAAGCGATGCGTATGCGATGTCGCCAGCGTTTGCCGATGCGAAAACACAGCAGCGCTGGCAACTCGCGTGGCTCGACGATAACCAACAGCATCTGCACCAGCAATCGAAACTTAGCCGAGAAGCTGGATGGTTGATGGGGGTTCAGTTCGCGATCGCCGTGGTACCGGCTGGCGATGGGAAAATAGCGGCAATCCTGGCCGGTGAATCTCAGAGTGTGCATCGATCAGCTTGCGAACAACTGCGCGAACAACGCTCGCAGAGAAATGTATCTGGCGAGGAAGAACAGAAGCGTTTCGAGCTGGCCATCGCCGCTATTGACGGCGGTCCAGAGCAACAAACATGGCTCAACGTTGCTCGTGCCGTAACACGCGCCGATGAGTTGCTTAATCCATCGGGACGCGTCATCGTTTGTTGCGACATCGATCGGATTACCGACGGTGTAGCTCAACTTGCTTCCGATGATCCCGATGAACAGCTTGAAAAGGAACTGCTCGCAGGAAGCCTGCATGATGCATTCCCGGCAGCGGTTCTCCGATCGATCCAGGCTCGTAGAAGCATCTATCTGATGGCACCGATCCCGGAATCCGAGATGGAGACATTAGGGATCGCGTACGCGAGCAAACCCTCGGATATCGAACGACTCGCCCATGGCGTATCGTCGGTGGTGTTGATCCAGTCAGCTCACTTTTAAGAACTGATTTAACCCTGAATTACTCATTTGGCGTGGACGGAATGTCACCAGCGTTTTCGATAGCTATTACAGTCTCATTCGGGCCTATTAGTTGAAAGCGTTGTTCTGCTCCGCTGGGCCAATAAATCTCAAGTTGAGCACCCGTGAAATCATCTGCATCCGGTAATCCAAAGTGTGCAAAAGGCTTCCATGAGGATGCATAGGATCCTCCGCCATAAAGCTGCCGAACGTAAAAACGATTCTTCGTACGCAGTCGAATCGTGGTTCCTATCCCATCACGATTGGATTGAATACCAACACATTGAATTACGCAGTATCCACCTTTTGCTACTGACTGGTTTTCAACTAAAGCCAAATCAGCATTCAAACGACCCACAACAAAATCGACAAGACCGTCATGGTTGAAATCGTCGAGAGCCAGCGAGCGTGCTGCATGCTTTGAGGAAAGAAATGTACCGGAACTGTTCCCTGAAACGAACCTTTTTCCACGATCGTTTTCGAAGACCACAGGTAGTTGTTCATAATTGATTCCCATGGAACGTTTTTCAATGTGTCCGTTGGCGACCAGTAAATCTTCGTCGCCGTCGAGATCCATGTCGACGAAGGCAGTTCCCCAACTGACAAAATCGCCCTTCGCAGATCCAAGTTTCGCTTTGGTAGAGGCGTAAACGAAATTGATATCGTTGATGTTTTCATAAAGGGCTGGAGGTTCGCTTTGGAAATTGGTAACGAATACATCGAATCGACCGTCTAGGTTGTAATCACCGAGGGTTACTCCCATACTTCCTTCGGGTACTCCAATATCGTTACAGCATCCTCCAGAACGGCTGGTGACGTCCACGAATACCCCGGAACCGTCGTTTTGATAGACCAAATTTCGATCGATGTCATTCGCGATATACAAATCGATGTCATGATCACCATCAAGGTCGGCGGCAAGCACACCCATGCCGCGATGCTGATCTTTAATTCCCGAAGACTCAGTTACATCCAAAAACGTTCCATCACCTGCATTTCGATACAGAGCATCCGGTAGCCCTTGGAACTGGCGGGGGCCGCAGTAATCCCGGATCAATGCGATTGAATCCGGAGTTGCTCTGCCTTCACAAATAGGATTGTTATCAAAGCCCCAATCCAGATAATTCGTCACATAAATATCAAGGAGCCCATCGTTGTCTGAGTCGAAAAATGCGGCGGACGTTCCCCACAGAGTGCTCGATAGCCCACTGTGATCTGGCGAGACTAGCTCGAGGGTGCCATCTCCTTGATTGCGGTAGAGATGGATGGCATTGAAACCAAGCATCACGATATCCGCAAATCCGTCAGCGTCGAAATCTCCCACGCTTACTCCAGTACTGTATATCGAAGCAGTCTCAATCTTCGATGAACTACTGATATCGTGATACGTCCAGTTGCCTAGTCCCCGATGGATCGTAGGAAAGTATCCTGTCATTTTCTTGGTCGATTTCTCAGGTCGACCTCCACCTGCAGCGACTACATCCAACTCGCCATCCCGATCGAAATCCAAAACACCGACCCCTCCACCCGTGGTCTCGATAAAAAACAACTCGTCGAGTTCGATCGAGTTTCTGAAGATCGCATTGGGCATGCAGTTAGCCCGATGTTCTAATCTTATCGATGAAGGGATGCGGTTACTGTCGCCGCTCGCAACTTGTTGATTCAAGTCACCACGCATGTAACGCTCTGACTCCGAGGGAGAGCGAGCCGAAGGATTACACCCGCATGCGAGCAACACCGAAGTCAGTACCATTCGATAGACGTGCAGCAACGACATATCACTTTAGCGGGACGGAGAAAGGCAAGCGATTGGATGAGAAGGGACGCGACCAAGAATTTATTAAAAAATAGTTATGAATTCAAGTAGCAGTTGTTCGGGTAGCATCCCCGACCTTAGGGTGTATGTCTCCATCGTAGAAGGGATGCTTAGCAGCCCGTAGGCTGTTGAATGCCCCAGAGGATGTTGGTCCTTCAGCAGGACCGAGAGCGCCATTTTCGAACAACGTGCTTCAAGAACAAGCGGTGATGGCTCGCTCAAGTAGGTCGGGATCGACATCCCACCACGTCTGGAGAGAAATCAAAGCCGATTTTAAGTCTGGGTTTGCGTACATCTCGGCCGCTTCCACGAACAATTCGCCGACCCGATCGGACTTCAAATGGTTGACCAAAGGCTCGATACCCCGCAGCTCTTTCCTCTTCGCCAAACCGACGGCGGCTTCGCTCCGCGTGTGGAAATCAGAATCGTTCAACCGAGCTAGTAACGCTTCGCGGATTTGCGGAGTGTCGTCTTCGGTCATGGAGAGGGAAAAGGTAGACCAATCGCGCACTAAGGGCTCGGGATCCACGATCAATCGTAGAAGCGTATCTATAGACGAGCGATCCGTTTCAGGATCTCGAACATTGGGGATCGGTAGCGCCCACGCCACGCGCCAACGGATGTCTTCTGAGGGATGTTGCGCCAGATCGATCAACCAGGGAACCCCCTCCGGCATTTCACGGAAATAGACCGCGCTGATCAGCGATGTGATCACTTCATGATCCCTTTCTGTTCGGATCATGGACCGGATCATCGCGGTCGCTTCGTCCGGATACAGCATGCGTCCTTGACTGAAAGGACTATTCCCCAATTGGGCAAGCACGGAAGCACCCAGAGACCGGCGATAGGGGTCGGAGTCGGTGCACCACGCTAACGCTTTTTCCAGGACGCTCGGTGTACCAATCTTGCGCAAGGAAAAGACATGATCCCATGTCGTGTCCGACTCGACATCGCGCAATGAGTCGATGGCATTCCAATGCTGAATCTCTGTCTCGCTCGAAGGGTCGTTTTTCATAGGATCATGGGCTTTTCACAAGTGCCGGTACCAGAAATACGTTTGTGCCAGGGTCGACATCATCGATGTCACTGTCGAGTCTACCCCACACAATCCGCAGGCACCATCCAATCTTTCACCGCAATTTTCATCGATCGGTTTGTACGCGAGAACGCAAGTCCGCAAACCGCTTCGTGGGATAGAGTTTGCTGGAATACAACAATTCTCGAAAAGTAACTCCGATGTGGGAAGAACGGCACGGCCATGGGCACGACATCGACACAGTCGATCATCGACGCTCTCGGAAGTGATCCAAGGCAGGGTTTGGCCTCTCGGACCGCGGCGGAGAGATTGGTCCGCGATGGCAGGAATGAGTTTGAGTCGGCACCGCCGGTGCCACGGTGGATCCGTTTCATCGCGCAATTTAAGAGCGTCATGGTCACTCTGCTGGTGGGAGCGGCACTCCTCTCGGGATTTCTCGGCGATTGGATTGATACGATTGCAATTTTGGCAATCGTGTTGATCAACGCAGCAAGCGGCTTTTTTCAGGAGGAGCGAGCCGTTCATGCGATCCATGCACTGAAGCAACTAAGTGCACCGCAGGCCAAGGCAAAGCGGGAGGGGCGACTCATCTCGATACCCGCATCCGAGGTTGTCGTCGGCGATGTTGTTTTGATGGAGGCGGGAGATCGTGTACCGGCCGATGCACGATTGATCGACGCGTATACCTTGCAGACCCTGGAGTCATCGTTGACTGGCGAGTCGACGCCGGTGACCAAACACGCTGATGCGGAGCTGCCAGACGATACACCGATCGCGGAGCGGGCGAACTCCCTATTTTTGAGGACGACCGTAACCAGCGGCAAAGGAACCGCCGTCGTGACCGCGGTCGGGATGAACACCGAAATTGGCAGGATCGCGAAGCTTCTCGAAGAAACCCAGCAAGAATCAACACCATTGCAAAAGCGGTTGGCTCAGCTCGGACAAGTCCTCGTGCTCGGTTGCTTGGCGATTGTCGGTGTCATCTTTGTCCTCGAGTGGCTTCGGGGTGGCAAGTTGGCCGAGGTGTTTTTAACCAGCGTTAGTTTGGCGGTCGCGGCTATCCCGGAAGGGCTTCCGGCTGTGGTGACGGTAACTCTTGCGATCGGCTTGCAACGCATGGCAAAACGGAACGCCATCATTCGCAAACTTCCAAGCGTTGAGACGCTGGGTTGTGTGACGGTGATCTGCAGCGACAAGACCGGTACGCCGACACGCAATGAAATGACGGTTCGGCAACTCTGGATTCCGGACCAATCCTGGGTCGTCGACGGTGAAGGATTCGGTCCGGTGGGAGAAATTCGTCCTCTCGAAGGTCTTAGCAACGCAGAATTGCAGGGGTCCAAGGAGTTCCCAGGCCCACTTCTCCGTATGCTTTCCTACGCGGACCAATGCAATAACTCGCAATGGCGTATCGATCCTTCGGACCAACGGATCGAGGTTGTCGGAGATCCGACAGAAATCGCGCTGAAGGTGGTGGCGTCGAAAGCCTCGGTATCCAATTTATGGCCTGAGGAATCATTGCTCTATGAGAATCCATTCGATTCCGACCGCAAGCGGATGTCTCAGATCCTTCGGGATCCGAGCGAGGGATCGCTGATGATCGTGAAAGGGGCACCCGAAGCCGTTTTGGCTGGTTCGAGCAAGATTCTGATAGACGATCAGATCGCGCCGATGAACGATCGTTACTTCCAAATGATCAGCCAACGGAATGCACGGATGGCGAGCGAGGCGCTGCGCGCGCTAGCCATCGGTTATCGACGCATTGAGGAAGAAGGAGATCCATGTTATCGAGAAGAGGATCTGGTATTCATCGGATTGATCGGGATGATCGATCCACCGCGACAAACGGTCTTTGAGGCGGTAGCACGTTGCCATCAAGCTGGTATTCGACCTGTGATGATTACGGGTGACCATCCCCAAACGGCACTTGCGATCGCTCGCACGGTCGGAATTGCCAACGAAAGGGACTCCGTGCTTCTGGGTGCTGCTATCGAAACGATGAGTGACGAAGAACTAATCCAACAGGTTCGAGCTTGCCCGGTTGTCGCCCGCGTCAGCGCTCAGCACAAATTGCGGGTCGTGGACGCATGGAAGCGGAATGGTCATGTGGTTGCCATGACGGGAGACGGTGTCAACGATGCACCTGTGGTCAAGGCTGCCGATATCGGCATCGTGATGGGAATTACCGGGACAGATGTAGCCAAAGATGCTGCAGATATGATTTTGACCGACGACAATTTTGCCTCGATTGTCAATGCAGTCGAGGAAGGGCGAGGGATCTATGTGAACATCCAAAAGTTCCTTCACTTCTTGCTCGCGTGCAATTCGAGCGAAGTGTTATTCATGTTTTTCGCATCGATCTTAGGATTGCCATCCCCTCTCTTGGCGATACAAATCCTGTGGATCAATTTGGTGACCGACGGTCTCCTGGCGCTGGCGTTAGCGAGTGAACCTCTCGGCAAAAACTTGATGCAACGTCCACTCCGTCCGATCGGCGAACCTATTCTTTCTTGGAGGCGAGGTCGCGAGATTGTTGTACAAGGGGTCATCATGGCCAGCGTTTGCTTGCTAGGTTTCGGGAGGATTTATATTCAGGATAATACCAAGCTCGAGGAGGCTCGTGCGGTCGCGTTTTGCATCTTGACCATGACCCAAATCTTCTACTCGATGGCATGCAGGGATTTCGATCGGGTGATGCCCGCTCTAGGTTTCTTCTCCAACCAACTTCTGGTCGTTGCTGCGATGGGTTCACTAATCATCCAGTTGGTCGTGATGCTCATACCGTGGACATCGAACTTGCTGGGGCTTTCGGCAATGCCTTGGTCCGATCTGCCGATGGTGATACTGTTGAGCCTGATTCCAGTGACCTTGGTAGAGATTAGGAAGCTGTTGTTTACGGTGCCCAGATGACTTGAAGTGGCAAAAGTCATTGAGTTTTCACTGGTGATCCCCGGTGCGATGTCGTAGTGTGCGAAGTTCGTCGCTCGTATTGAAGGATCCGGGAAGATCTTCAGCGGATACGGGGACATAATCGATCGGCAGGACATTTGAACTGGAGTGTGGACCGATAGAATCGCCGCCCTCCGAGCGTTCCACACCATAATGTAGTCGGTTACCCTGGAGCCAGCCGCGCATCGACCGAACCCCTCGATTCCAGCTTTCCTGGGCATGAGGCCAGCTATCGACGTGGTACAAGCCAGGAAACGGTGAGAACGATTCCGAGCGGAAAAGCCTAACGAAGGCGGTTGGTTGGAAAGGAGAGATGGGGGATTGGATAGCCGTTAACAGCCGATGGATCCAGGTATCGTTGTGCCAAAGAAGATCGCAGGTAAGGATCAGGGACCATGGTACATGATGCGATTTCGCGTCGCGCAAAGCGGTGATGGTACCAGCGAGTGGTCCAGCGCCCGGTTCGAAATCTGGGATGACTCGAAGGCCTAGGTCGCTGTAATCGCTATGCGACTGCGAAACTACCGTTGTGGGAAGCTGGAGTTTCTCCAAACGATGGGCGAGATAACAAAGATTGGGTATGCCTTCGATGACAACACGAGCCTTGTCGCTGCCAAAGCGCGAGCTTTTACCACCAGCCAGAATGTACGCACGTACTGGTGGGTTATGGTTCATGGTTGTGTGCCGAGCGAATTAGGATTCGATCGCGGAGAGGTCACCCTCGAGACTCTGCGGAAAAATAGCTCCGAGAACCATGATGCAGAGGCTTGCGGTGTGTAGCAACCAGCAATGATCGTCGGCGAGGATCGTCCTCAGCGTGATCACCGCAGCGATCATCATCGCGCAGTAGTATGCATGCTCTGCAAAGGATCGCACTCGAGCATCATCGCACAAACGTGCAACCCAAAGTCCTAGGATCGAAAGAACGGGAACCAACCAAGGAAACAACGTCGCAAACGATTCGAACCAATACGGAACGTAAGGCATATCCGAGTCAATCCTTCTCGTCGTTCCATCGACGGAATCAAGGGATTTTTGCTGCGCCGCAATCCATCGCGGTGTGCCGTCGGATGATGAAGATTCCCGAGCAAAAAATCAAGATCGAAGCCGAGGCGAGCCATCGGCGAGCGGATCGGCTTCATCCACGAATACTAAAAGCTCGTTTTTGTTGGGAATGGACGTTTGATACGAGGCAGGCAGAGGATGGCTTCGAGCAAGAGAGCGGCGAGCATCGCAACCACAAACCACCGCCAAATTTCTTGGACGAGGGTTGATGCGGGTTTACCAGCATTTATTTTTGCCCAGGATAGATCGCCGAACATCCGCTGCAGCGCATCCTGGTCGACCATCCGAGGGTCTTCTTCGGCGAGGCTTCGATTGATAGAGACCAGCATGTCGTCTGCGAGATAGATGCCCGAGTGCATCGCATACTCGCTCGAGGGAATCGATTCAGGTCCAGCCGTCATGGTGGATGTAGGGCTTACGATCCGGTGCTCAGTACCAGCAACGACATCTTTGGCGGTGCCTACGCGTGTCGCTCCGATAGCGAGAAGACGTTGGATAGTCACGTAAAGAACAATGCCGTCACCGGCAAAGGTTGAATCTCGATCTGATGGGGTGGTAGCGCAGATCGTGATGGAGGAGTCTGTGCGATCGATTTTTGCGAGGACAGGTGTTCCACCGCTGAGAGTCGCAAGCGGTGTAATATCTCCGGCGATTTTGCAGACGCGACGAATTCCCAGTTGCCCGAGAGGAAGCGGCGCACCACTCAGCGTGTTGGCGAGTAGCTGTGAATCGTTTTGCCATTGTTCGATGCGTGCGAGACCATCAACTGCGGTATTCCCGCTATCGCCGGATGGACTCGCATCCGTCGAACCATTTGCATAGGATGAATCCTTTGGGTTCGCAGGTTGGTTCTCCCAGCCCATCCACTGAACTCCAAAAGCGGTATTGCTGTCGGGAGCCTCGGGTGGCACCAAGAGAAGCTGCCCACCGGAGCTCACAAATTTCTCGAGCGTTTCTAGAGTCTTTCCCGTCGGTAGGGGTTGGTGCCAGACCATCAGAGCCACCGAATTCCAGTCGAGAGCTTCGAGTTGCGAAGGGTTCAGCAATTCCGCTTCGCATTGCACCGATTGCTGCGGCGCGATGCTTGCGCAGAGTTCGATCGCGGCGACGATTTCCGGCGTATCGCTGACGATCACTGTACGTCGAGTAGGTGGCTGTTCAAACACGAAGTAGCTTTGATCATCGGCTGGATTGGAATCGCTTGGCAATCGCACAGACCCCCAGCCGCGTCGGGAAGCATTGGGGGCATCGCGTACGAGTTCGAGCGGGATCCGATGGTCGTTGACTTCGGCCGAGTTTCCGTTGAGTTCGACATTGAGAACGCTTCGATTTTCACCCACGGCGATTTCGACAGGGATAGAGTTTGCGTCCGGCGACGATGTATCCCCAGATGTTGATGACCTATCGATCCGGAAATTGAGAGAAAGTTCTGGTCCTTTTGGACTATCGATTCGTTGAGCGCTAGTCACGCGAACGGAGCGGTTGTTGGATTCATTTCCGGACAAATCGAGAACCGAAAACCGTACGTCCTGGGGAAGAGTCTTGAACCCATCCTGAATGGCCTTCCAGCGTCCATCTCGGCTGCGCCAATCGCTATCGCGCATGTCGGAACAAAGCCAAACCAGCGTATTGCCGACTCGGTTGTTTTTTGCGTACAGCAGTGCTTTTTCGAGCATGCCTGGGATATCGGTGGTGGCACTCCACGTTTGCTGCGGAGTTGCGCGAAGCCATTGCGAGATCGATGTGTATTCTTCTGGTTTCTCCGCAATCGGGTCGATCGCAACAATGCGTTCGATTCCGAGGGTTCGGAAGGTATCGCCGAGTTGCTGGACGGCCATTTGGAGTTTGTTTCCGTTGGCCCCAGGAAGGGTTTCGCTCATGCTGGGGGAGCGATCGAGGACAACGATTGCCAATCGGTTGGAGTCGCCACCCAGCAGGGCCATGATGCCACTGGTCAGGGGGCGAGCGGTGAAAAGGACGAGGGCCGCGAGGGCTAGTGTCCGCATCGCAAGGATCAGCCATTGTCTCAGTTTGGTGTAACCACTGGACATCTTGTTCGCTTCGAGCAAAAACCGCATGGCGGCCCAGGGCACGGTTTGGAACCGACGCTGATTGACAAGATGGATGATGATCGGAATCGCGATCACGGGGAGCGCGAGGAGCATCCAGGGTTGCAGAAAACTCATCGCACGCCTCTTCCTCGTGTTCGGCCCACCAGGAATCGCATCATCGGATGTTCATACGACTCGCTCGTCGTCACGCGATGGTAATCCACCCCCGTCTCAAGAACGATCTGTTGCATTTGCTTCAAGTAATTAGCCAGCGATTGCTGGTACCGATCTGCGATTTCGGTCGGTTCCACAAATAGCGATGTATTGCCTTCCATGTCGACAAAGCGAACGGGGCGACCGAAGGCGAAGCTTATCTCTTGCGGATCGAGCAAATGGAAAGCAGCGATGTCATGCTTTCGGAATCGCAGGTGCTCAAAGCATTGTTTCAGTTGAGCTGGATCGACGAAGAAATCGGAGATGATCACTACCAAGGCTCGTTGACGAACTGTTTCTGCGAGTTCATCGAGGATTTCAGGGAGACGTGTTTCCCCTTGGGGTTTGGTTTTCTCGAGCGTATCGAGGAGCAATTTCAAATGGGCCGCGGATCTTTTGGGGGGTATGCTCTGAACGATCTTTTCCGCGACGGTCGAGACTCCCACTGCATCGCCTTGCTGGGCCGCAAGGTAAGCGAGCGATGCGCAAATACGCCGCCCATAATCAATTTTGGTAAGCATTCCCTTCGATGCAAAACCCATGGATCCGCTGGTGTCGAGGACGGCACAGCAGCGGAGGTTGGTGTCGGCTTCGAACTCCTTGACGTAGTACCTGTCAGTACGTCCGAACGCACGCCAATCGAGTCTTCGCAAGTCGTCGCCAGGAACGTACTTTCGGTATTCGGCGAACTCGACGCTGGATCCGCGATGCGGCGATGCATGCTTGCCTGAAACGTTGCCTTGCATGGCATGACGCGGCTTCAGGGGCACTGCCGACAATCTCGAAAGGATCTGCGGGTCGAGGAAAGAGCGGGAAACTTGGAGCATGTCTTAGCGCATTTCGTCGAGCAATCGACTTACGATCTGTTTTGCGGAGACACCTTCGGCTTGAGCTGCGAAGGTGGTGATCAACCGGTGGACGAGGACCGGCTTCGCCACGTATTGAACATCCTCCAATCGGACCATGTAGCTTCCCTGGAGCGCTGCTCGGCTCTTGGCCCCGAGAATCAAGTTCTGCACAGCGCGAGGGCCTGCACCCCAACTCACGAAAGGCTTGAGCCAATCAGGAGTGCTCGAGCCTTGAGGCCGCGTCTTGCGAACCAATTTGGCGGCGTACTCATAGATGTGATCGGCAACTGGAATGCGGCGAACCAGCTTTTGGTAAGCCATGATTTCCTCGCCGCTGAGAACACCTTGGAGTTTGACCAAATCATCTCCGGTGGTGGATCGAGCGATTTGGATTTCCTCTTCTTCGTTGGGGTAATCGAGTTCCACCAAAAACATGAAGCGGTCGAGCTGGGCTTCGGGAAGCGGATAAGTTCCTTCCTGTTCGACCGGGTTTTGGGTGGCGAGCACCATGAACGGGGATTCGAGATCAAAGGTCTTTCCAAGGACTGTTACCCGTTGTTCTTGCATCGCCTCAAGCAGTGCAGCTTGGGTCTTTGGTGGGGCTCGGTTGATCTCGTCGGCCAGGATGATGTTTTCGAAAATGGGACCAGGAATGAATTGGAACTCTCGGCGCCCCTCCTCGGTTTCCTGAAGAATGTCGGTGCCGGTAATGTCCATCGGCATCAGGTCGGGCGTGAACTGAATGCGGTTGAACCCCAACGACATGGTTTCTGCAATCTTGCTGACGAGCAATGTCTTTGCGAGGCCCGGTACCCCCATGAGCAGAGCGTGCCGACGAGCAAACAAGCAAATCGCTAGTTGTTCGATCACTTCTTTTTGACCGACGATGACTTTACCCAACTCCGCACACAGCTTGGAATACGATTCCCGCATCGCGTCGATCATTCGGACTTCTTGGTCGGTAAGTTGATGGCTACTGGTTTGCTTGGGATCTGCAAGGCTCATGAAGCTAAGGTCTGCTGGTGAGAATCCGATGGATAAATTGGGAACGTTGGTCGTGGGAGATGGACATCCAGGAAACGCGGGGGATCGCGATGCAGCCCTTAGGAAGAAGCAGCCCCTTAGGAAGAAGCAGCCCCTTTGAAGAAGCAGCCCTGCAAAACCGTCCTGGAGAACCCTGTCCACCGGGTCCTAGTGTAATCCAAAATGGCCCCTGTTTCGCCCCGCAGCTGCGAGTTTGGCGCCTTTCCCGCCGTTTCCCGGTCGTCCGTGAGATCGCGATTACAGAGTTCGCTACTTCTCCGAGGAGTCGGATTCTAGTTTTGGCAGGACGGAGTCCATGATTCCCATGACAATTTTGCGGTAAACCGCCTCGAGCAAGGGGTTTGCTTTGATCAACCTCATGGTTCGATACAACTGCTCGCCTGTTTCAGGATCGATATCCACATCGACGGTGATCCCGTCGGCATCGATTAGGATCAGCCGATAGTTTTTGCGACCGTCACCATCGATCGTGCGTACAACATCGTGAAGTTGGGCTGTGCTGACGTCGATCGATTTTCCGGACGTGTTTTCGACTGGGCGTTCAGCGCGTGCTTTGGTCACGCTCCCTAAAAAATTAGCCATCTGATCGACACTTTCCGATTGGCTCTTTTGGCTCAGCTGTTGGCTGAGTCGCGAGAGCCTATCCAAGTTCTCTTGGGCTGAGCGTTGTTTACCGTTTTCGATACTGCGATCGATCTGCCGTTGAATAAAAGTACTCTCTGCAGATTTGCCTGCCGGGTCTCGTTCGACGGCGGGGCGTTGATCAGCAATCGCGCTCTCCCAACGTGGGTCGTCCGTACCGAGGGTTAACGGGTCGATTGAATCCTCGGGACTACCTCGGATACGAAAGCTCTGGTCTAACGCCGTGGATTCATGAAATGCCCCTTCGATTTCAATGGGTCGGCTCGTTAGCGGTTCGACAGGTGCGACCCACATGGCGGCGAGAACGGCTGCGGTTCCAATCGAGATCGCGTGAAGCAATAGCGAGCTCGTGGCAGCCATCTTCCATGGAGATAGGCTTCCGCGTGAGTGTTTCGAAGGTGGCTTGCCAATAGGCGATCGTTGCGAGCCCATGGTGGTATTTTAGTCCATGGCCGGTCGCCCGAGCAGCCTCGCCAAGCCTAAATGTTAGGGAGTCTAATCGCGAGGGGGATAAATCTCAAAGGCGAGGTCGCTAGCGATTGCGGGCCATCGACTGGAACAGGTCGTAACGGGCCTTCAGTTCGGCCACACTATCGCCGCCGAATTTATCGACCAAGGCGGTAGCGATCTCAAAGGCGACGACGTGCTCGACGATGATGGCTGCAGCGGAAATGGCGCAGACATCGCTTCTTTCGTAGTTTGCGCGGTGAGGCTGTTTGTCTTCCATTCGAATCGAATCGAGGGGTTTGCGCAGGGTACTGATAGGTTTTTTAGCGGCCCGAAGGATGAGGGACTGGCCGTTGGTCATGCCACCTTCGAGTCCACCTGCCTTGTTGCTGGGCCGGACGTAGCCTAAATGGGGCAAATGAGCTAGTTCCGAGTCGTAGTGAATCGGATCGTGCACTTCGGAGCCGCGTCGCCTGGCTGCCTCAAACCCCATACCGATCTCCACTCCTTTGATGGCTTGTACCGCCATGACCGCTTGGGCCAATCGACCATCGAGTTTTCGATCCCACTGGGCGTGTGTCCCCAAGCCGAATGGCAATCCATCCACTCGGACTTCGATGACCCCCCCGAGCGTATCACCTTCATCGGCCATTTGGTCGATGTACTTTTCGGCTTCTTTATCCCGCGAGGGATCGACGCTGTAGATGCTGCTTGTATCGCGAAGCTTGCGAACGTCGGCAATCGTTTTTGAGCGGGTATCGGCGGCACCGATGGCCATGGCTCCTAGTTCAACGACATAGCCAACCGTCTCGATACCGACGACAGTGAGCAACTGCCGAACCAGCGCGCCAGCAGCGACACGCACCGCGGTTTCGCGGGCGCTGGAACGTTCGAGCACGCCTCGGATCGAGCCTAAGTACTTGATCGCACCCGTGAGATCAGCGTGGCCAGGACGAGGGCGTTCGAGCTCCTTCAGTCGCTCGAGTTTGTAATCGTTGTTGACGACTTGTAAGGTGATGGGGGAGCCAAGGGTCGTCGATTGCCAAACACCGGTCAAAATATCGACCGTATCCTGTTCGAGTTTCTGCCGCCCGCCTCGGCCGTATCCACCTTGCCTCAATCGCAGCTCGCGATTGATCATGTCTTCGTCGATCTTCAAGCCTGCAGGAAACCCATCGATCAATGCGATCAGAGATTTTCCGTGAGATTCACCGGCGGTCCAATAACGAAGCATGAGGAAGGGTCCGAGATATTTCCGATAGGGTTTTTCTGCTGGTCAGATCGATCTGGTCCGAACAACGAGATCTGACGAACGCAACACGTGACGAGCAATCAGGCGATTGCGAGTTGAGTCGCGATGGTGCTTACCTGCGGCCTTGAGCGCAGGGTAGTCTGCGGCGGTCTCTCTGTTGTATTCTAATTCCAAGTCCCCTCGAGCCAAAGCCCGAAAGGTGGGCTCAAAGCGTTGTTCATGTCGCGGATGGAGTTAGGCGGACGCCGATGGAGGTTGGTGGCCTTCGGGGTGCCAGATTCTATCTCGCGCTAGGTGGGGCTTTTCCTGAGATCGCATCGTCGAGCATTTTTTGGAAGGATTCGTCGCTTGAAACTTCCTTTGCCTTGCTGACGATTTCGAGTGCTTCGTCGCGGCGGTCGTTGGCCGTGAGGATAAACACAATGGTGCTAACGCCCTTAAAAAACTCCCCCTCGAATCGCGCAACGGCATCGTCGCCAATTCCCTTTAATGTTTTGATCATCCGAAAGCTTTCGAGCAGTTTCTCGTAGTCTTTCATGCCATCCAAATAACGTCCGCACAGCTCAAACTTTTGGTTGGCGATCAATGCGGGTTGGGCCAACGCGTAGACTTCCTTGGCGATCTGAGGGGAGTTTTTGTCGAGTTGCTCAAAGGCTGCCGCGGTTTTTGGAACTTGTTTCAAGACTCTGTTGATTCCGGCCAAGTCCATGAACGAGCGTTGCGGATCCCTGCCTTCATTGAGCATTCGCAGTGCTTCATCACGTTTCTCAAGAATCTTTTTCATCGCCGGAGGATACTCATTGGCTAAATCGTTCCAGGCAGCCAAGGCGAACGAAAGCCTTACTCCGATGAACGCAGGCTCAAAAACGGTCGATTTCTCATAGATCCAAACGTACTTCTCAAGAGCCAGTTGGTAGCGTTTGGCCTTTGTGTCCAACTCAGCTTCGCTAAGGATGGTTTGGGGATTTGGATTGTTAGGTGGGACCCATTCGTCACCTTGCGATAAACCGAGAAACAGTACCGACGAGTAGACCGCTACCCACGACAGCTGCGCCGCGGCGCGACTAAGGGGTATTCCAACACGAGTCGTTCCAAAACAAGTGGTTCCAAGATAGCTCATTCTTAAACGCATCGTTCGATGGATCATGGCGTGTCCTCCAAGTCTCGATAAGAGAGGGTGATCAAAGCGTAACCCGGACTATGGAAAGGGCTGCTCTTACTGAGCTACTGCCCCGCAATCAATCTTTGCCATAGTGTTTTACTTGATCCCAATAGGTCTCAAAAGCACCAGTCTTGTGGAAGTCGGGACTGTTGTCGATATCGTGGCATTCGAGGCATTTGTCCTGGGCTCGCTCCAGCGTCAGTCGCATTTGCGAGCGAAGGGTCTCTAGCAGCTGCTTGTCCGCGTCAACCTCGCCGAGTTCGGCCTCGACGTGTTTTGAACCAGGGCCATGGCAGTTTTCGCAGCCGTTGCCCAGCAGTAGCTGTGATTGATCGACAGAAGTGTAACCTGTACGGTAGGGGTACACCCCCTGCGGGTTCCAGCCCGTCACGTGGCACGATATGCACTCGGGGTCGTAGATTCGGGTTAACGATCGTTCAGGCGGCTCGATGATCGAGTCGGTGGCGTGAGCGTGCGGTGTGTTCTTCCAAATCTCGTAAGCAGTAGTGTGGCAATCGCCGCACTTCTCGCTCCCTACAAATTCGCGAGTCGTCGGATGGGTGAGAGGCCTCAGTCCCAGCGAGCTAAAGGTGTTTTCCGATTTGGCTTTCAATTCATCCTGGTACTTTCCAAACAGATCCATCATTCGCGGGGAGTCTTCGAACTGAGAGCTCAGAGCGATCCGTTGGTAGCGCGTGGGTTGCTCTGCGGAATCGAACAATCCAAAGATTCCCGCATACATTCCTTTGGATCCGACTTGCACGATCTCCGAACGTGTACCGGGAACCACTTCGGGGCGATAGGTTGGCTCGCCATAGCCGCCAGAGGTTACCACCAGTTGGAATTGTGGAACTTGTTTCACAATCGTACGGGTTTCATCCAATCCAGCATGCGAGATCAGGATTTGGAAGTCGCACTTCTCTTCGTTGAGCTTGGCGCCGATCTCCTTGAGCGCTGGAACGGGTGGCTCCACCTTGAAATACGAATCGCCATTGCGAAGCAGCTCGCGTGTGTTCTCTTCGCCTAGGATGCTGGTGATACCGATCTTGTGCGTGCGGCCCTTGAGGTCTTTTACCGAAACGACTTTGTAGCGAAGGTCGAAGTCGGGAAGGAGACCGACGTTGGCGCTCACGAACAAAGAATTGCTTCCGGTGTTATCCAGGATCGAAACCAGGATGTTGTCGGAGAGTTTCAGGTCCTTCTCACCATAGGCGGCCGCCTCGTATCCCATTTCTCGAAAGGCTTGTGTCGTCCATTGGAATTTGATTTCCGATTGCGTGCCGTCGGTTCGGACTTGATTCCCGCCATCGATGGGCATGACATTCCAGCCCCTTTGCTTGAGCGATGTCAGCAACGTATCGCGACGGTTTACGCCTCCTTTTTGATTGGCAAGACCGGTGCAACCGCATGGCTCGAGATAGCCGTATTGGTTCCCTGTAATGAAGAAGACCAACCATGGGTCCTTCCAGTCGGTTGCAATCTTTTGATTCTTCTCTTCGTCCGATGCGACTGTGATGGGGTCTTGAGTTGCCGCTGCACTTCTGTTTGCTTCCGGTGCCACCGTTTGCCGACCGACGTCCGCCAGTTTGCTATCCTTCGGCTTGGCCGCTTCTTGGGGCTTGGTGGCGGCTTCCTGCGGTTTCCCAGTAGAATCAAGGAAACGAATTTGAATCCGCTGCTTGGAGCCCGGCTCCGAGGGTGGCTGGGCAGAACTCCAAACGCTAGGCAGTGCGAGGGACGCAGTGGATCCCGAGATTAACGCTAGCAAAATCCGCAATCGGCCTTGAGAGGAGCTTGGTCGCGGGGTGTTGGACCGATGGGTGGTTGGCGATGGCGTGCTCTGAGTGGTTGATCCGTCACGATCGAGAACTCTCATTGTCAGCACACCTCCCTCCTGCGACTCAAAGCTTACGGCGGAACCCAAGCGGAAAAGCAAATGCTTCTATTCGGTAATTCGGAACTTCAAGAAGATCGGAATTTCAAGGGAGCTTTCGACATCTG
>VGZN01000025.1 GCA_016872635.1 Planctomycetota bacterium
GGAACGCAGGATCTTCAGTCGGCCGGTGTGCGGCGGACTCTTGAGGAGTAGGCGCTTGTGTGTCTTGTAGGTGATCGCGCGAAGGAACCAGTCCAGTCCCTTCTTCCATACCTCCAGATGCTTCGGATCAAAACTTTGCGAACCAAGCGTGTCCTGGCACGGAACGGGATGATTGGGAAACAGGATCCGCAGGTATGGCGTGGGAGCCCCAAGGTTCATCAAGGCGAACTCGTCTTCCTGAGGCAACGACCACCCAGCCTTCATGTTGTCCATCGGTCGCCGATCTGGTAGCAAGAAACCACCGAAACGGGTGACCAAGTCCTCGGTCAAAAGAAAATGCCAAGGTGCGAAGCACTGGAATGTTGTCGGCGAGGATAATCGTTCGTCCAGCGACAAGTATTCGTGCAGCATGGTCGTACCACTCCGCCAATGCCCCAAGACAAATATTGGCGGCGCTGTCAATTCCGTCCTTCGGATCGCTCTCCCAAAAAGCAATTCTTGACTCAATGACAGCATTCCCGTGAACGGGGTGAAGAGGGACACACCTAGCACGTGGTGGATCCTAGAGAGCGAAATCTTACAGCGGTTCTTGGCCAATAGAGGGAACCAGACGTGAGCGGGCATTCCGTGCCAAAATCGAGGCATCAGTGCGGAATAAGCATGACTTTTGGGTGAGGCTTCCTTGACCATCCGAAACCGTATCAGCAATCGTGGGAGTTATATCGCGGCGATGAAATCATTGTCGATGCATTCATTGTACAGGGTGTGGATCGCGGACAGGAACTCTGACTGCCACCCAAACCGAACGCAAAGTTACCAATTTGACTCGGAAACCGATATAGACACTGTGACAGAAAGATAGGTAGTTTTCACGAGCAAAACCGGCCTTTAGAAAAAGCGAGCCGATTTGGAAGTTATTTTGCTTTTGGATCTAGCATGTCGCAGTGGACCAAACTTTTTTACCAATACCGCGACGCGATCGTTCCTGTGTCGATCATCGCGTGTATTGTCGTAATCATGGTTCCACTCCCCCCGTGGTTGCTGGATTTGCTCCTGTCGGCCAACATCGCGATTGCGGTCGTGATCCTTTTGACCACGATTTATGTCGGCTCGCCCCTCGAGTTCAATATATTTCCCGCCATGTTGGTTGCGACGACGTTGTCTCGGCTGGTGCTAAACCTGGCGACAACGCGATTGATTTTAACTCGGGACGGTAGCGCGGGCCCGAGTGCTGCGGGTCATGTGATCGAGGCCTTCGGGGCTTTCGTGACGGGCGACCGGCTCGAGGTGGGCATCATTCTGTTCATCATTATCTTTTTGATCAACTTCATTGTGATCACCAAAGGTGCAACGCGTATCGGCGAAGTGGCCGCGAGATTTGCATTGGACGGGATGCCAGGTCGCCAGATGGCAATCGATGCCGATTTGAGCGCTGGAGCTATCGATGAGAAAGAGGCCCAACGCCGACGTGAAGAAGTAACACGACAAGCCGATTTCTATGGGGCGATGGACGGTGCTAGTAAATTCGTCCGAGGAGATGCGATCGCGGGAATCGCTATTACTGTGCTCAATTTGGTCGGCGGCCTGTACATGGGTTACATGTACTTTGGAATGACCATGGCGCAATCGGCACAGGTTTATTCCAAGCTCACCATCGGCGACGGACTCGTTAGCCAGGTACCTGCATTCTTGATCTCGTTGGCAGCCGCATTGCTAACTACTCGGAGCACGCAAAAATCGGATTTCTCGGGTGAGTTTATCCGACAAATCTTCGCAAAACCCCCGGCGCTGATCGTCTCCGGGATCTTTCTTTGTTTGATGGTATTCACCAAACTTCCCGCATTGCCAATGCTCACTATGGGTGGAGGGTGCATCGGGTTGGCTTTGCTTCTTCAAAAGCAAACGCGAGACGAAGAGAAACTTGTCTCCAAACGCAAACTAGAAGCGGAACAGCAACAGAAAGCACCCGCCGAGAAAAAGGTCGAAGATTATCTCGAGGTCGACCCGCTTCGATTGGAACTAGGTGCTCGTCTGATAGTACTTGCCGATCCGAACCGGGGCGGTGATTTGATGAAGCGAATCTCAACGGTTCGAGCCACCTTAGCCAGCGAGATGGGGGTACTGCTCCCCATGGTTCGTATCAAAGACCGGATGAGTCTACCCGAATACAACTACGAACTCTCTATGGCAGGGAACCGCATCGCTACGGGTACACTCCGACCCGACCGTTTATTAGCGATCGACAAAGGACTAACACTTGGCACGATCGAAGGTGAAGAAACAATCGACCCTGCATTCGGTCGGAAAGCTTACTGGATTGAACCCCGAAATCGCCAACAAGCAGAAATGTATGGGTTCCATGTAGTCGAGTGCGGTTCGGTACTCGCAACCCATATCCAAGAAACAGCGCGGCGACACGCCGATGAACTGCTCACTCGAGAAGTCACAAAGCAATTGGTCGACCAGTCGAAAAAGACTTCCTCGACCGTAGTCGATGAATTGATCCCTGGCGTGATGAAACTATCGGACGTTCAACAGGTCCTACAGACATTGCTTCGCGAGGATATTCCCATCCGGCAATTGGGTATGATCCTGGAAACTCTCGGAGATTATGCACATCGGATCAAGGATCCGCTGTGGCTTACCGAGTACGTGCGGCACCGTATGGCGCGTACTATTTCCCATCGTTATCGGGATGAAACGGGAACCCTTCGGGTGATCACTCTCGATCCAGCCATGGAAGATCGAATCGCCGCCGGTTCCGAGCAATCCGATCGAGGCGTATTTATTCGAATGTCTCCCGAAGCGATCAGCAAAACGTGCGCACGTATCGCTGACCAGTTGAAGAAACTGGATGCACTCGGTCGACCGAGGTGCGTACTCGTAAGTCCGAAAATCCGCGTTGCTTTGCGGCAAATCACCCAAGAATCCATTTCTGACTTGAGAGTCCTGTCCTACAACGAAATTGCTCGCGATACGACGATCGAATCCGTAGGTATGGTCAGTGACCAAGTATCCCCATGACACAGCCCATCCAAATCAGAACATTTCGAGCCAAATCGCTCTCCGAGGCGCTCGCCCGGATCCGCCGTGAACTCGGTCCCGATGCGGTAATCCTCGAAACAAAACCAGCGACGAAATCCATATTGGGTCTTGGGAATAATCGCATCTCGGTCACTGCTACGTCCAATACTCCCTCGCATAACAACCCATCAAATATTCCTCAAGCTTCAGATCAACAAGCAGCAGAGTCACAAGCGTCCACCGAAACCCCTTTGCAGGCTTCGGACCGATTGAGGATAGCTTCACTGGGCGATCTTTCCTCGGCCAGCAGCGGTGATGATTCTCTGTCAAGCACATCGGATCTAGCCAATTGCGACGATCGTATCTCTCCCGAACAATTACCGAGTCGATTTATCCGCTCATCGGGGCGTAAGCGAACGAGGGACGATTCACCTCCATTCACAGGTCCCTACCTAGAGTTCGCCGCGGAACTAGCACAAACCGACCTTGATCGAGATCTGATCCATGCATGGATGCTAGAAGCGAATGAAATCCTCGGTGACGAAGTAACCGACTCGTGGGTGATACGTGCACTCATCGCTCAATGGATCCGTAGTTCGCTCACAGTATCGCCATCTGTCAGAGATTGGGAACCAGGCCGGGAACGAATCGCTTGCATCGGACCCGCCGGACACGGTAAAACCAACTGCGTGGCCAAACTTGCAGGACTGGTTTCGCAGTCACTCGGCTGGGTACCAGGTATTGTCTCTTGCAATGCGCCAGGAACCAACTCCACGAGCCGACTCGCCGAATATTGCTCCATGATGAATTGGCCATATGGCCAAGCGGATTCTCCAAAGGTTGTTCCTTCAATTCTGCAGCAGATGGAGTCCTGCGATATCTTGCTGATAGACGCGCATTGCGGTACGATCTGTGATGTGGAAACGCGCCAGAAAACCTCTGAATTGCTGACCAGCCTCGGGACGACGCAAACCCATCTGGTCATGAGTGCGACATTGTCTGCCGTTGCCTTTCGGCGAGCCTTGGAATGGTACGAATCGTACGCACCGACTGATCTATTGATGACTAAACTCGACGAGGCATGCGGGTTGAGCGCGATCTATTTGAGCCTAACTCAAGCCAATTTGCCGCTTGGCTTTATTTCTACAGGGCATAGAATCCCAAGTGACTTTTTACAACTGGATAGCGGTAAACTGATCCAGTGCATCCTTGGAATCTAAGCCCTCCGGCATCTAAGTTTTTCCTATGCTCGTCTTTGACAATCGTTTCGTGCGCGAACTTCCTGGTGAGGACGCTCGCAACGACACGCCACATTCCGCCGGTACGGATCCTAAGGTTCCTTTTCCTCCGGACACAACTGCATCGGAATTATCACCGATCGAGTCTCGTCAAGTTTTCGGTGCTTGCTATTCGTGGGCCACGCCTAAACCTCCCTCGCAACCGAAGCTTTTAGCCTATTCGAAAGAAGTTGCTGAACGCCTTGGGATGGATGATGCCTTTATCCACTCCGATGCATTTCGACTCGCATTTTCGGGGCATACGCTCCTCCCAGGTATGCAACCGTTCGCCATGTGCTACGGTGGTCACCAGTTCGGCCATTGGGCAGGTCAATTGGGCGACGGTCGGGCGATCAATTTGGGAGAAATCGTCAATGCCCACGGCGAACGCTGGATGCTTCAACTCAAAGGTTCTGGTCCTACTCCCTATTCGCGGCGCGCTGATGGATTTGCCGTCCTTCGATCGAGTTTACGTGAGTTTCTTTGCAGCGAAGCCATGCATCATCTCGGCGTACCAACCACCAGAGCCCTTTCGCTGATTCAGACCGGCGATTGGGTGGTTCGAGACATGTTTTACGACGGTCGCCCCCGACTTGAACCGGGTGCGATCATCTGCCGCGTCGCTCCAACGTTCGTCCGATTTGGCAACTTTGAAATCTTTGCCGCTCGAAAGGACATCGCCAATCTTCGCAAGATCGTCGATTACGTAATTCGGGTTGACTACCCAAACTTGATCGAGAACACACCCAATAGAGCGGCTCCAAAAACCGAGTTGAACGCAGAGATATACGCTGCATGGTTTGAAGAGATTTGTCGCCGCACCGCGACCATGATCGTACACTGGATGCGAGTCGGCTTCGTACACGGCGTTATGAACACGGACAACATGTCGATCTTAGGACTGACCATCGATTACGGACCTTACGGGTGGCTCGAGGACTACGATCCCTCATGGACTCCCAACACAACCGATTTCGAAGGTCGCCGCTATTGCTACGGCCAGCAACCTCAGATCGCATATTGGAATTTGGCGCAGCTCGCAAATGCCATCGCACCGCTTTTTACCGAGTCCGAACCTTTGCAAGTCGGACTGCACGCCTACATGAACCAACTGCAGAGCGATTGGAATCAATGCATGGCGAACAAGCTAGGTTTGGCAGCGTTTAAGCCAGGTGACCAAAGCGTAGCAGGCGATGAAAGTTTATGCGAAGCATTCTTCGATCTCCTCAAAGCCGCCGAGATTGATATGACGTTGTTTTACAGGCTCCTTGCGGACTACCCCTTGGAAGCGGTGGGTAACCAATCCACCGAGGAACGAGTCGCAACCGTACGCGAGCATTTCGCTCCCGCCATGTACCGAGATGCGGACCAAGGACCCGCGTGGAGTGTTCAGTGCGCTCGATGGCTTGTCTCCTACGCCGAACGCATCGTCACCGAAAAGATAAGCGATTCCCTGCGCCGCGATCGGATGAATCGAGTCAACCCCAAAGTTGTCTTGCGGAACTACCTTGCTCAAATCGCCATCGATGCTGCCGAAGCGGGAGACAATTCGGAATTGCTGGCGCTGCATGATGCTTTACGACGGCCCTACGATGATCAGCCGGGCAAGGAGCGATTCGCGGAAAAAAGACCGGAGTGGGCAAGGCAACGCCCCGGCTGCTCGATGCTATCGTGCAGCTCATGAACGTTTCGAGGGATCACTTATCGAGCTTGCGTTTCCTCGATCACCCAGCGCAAATAACTCGGCTCCACCCACTCCATCATCCGAAGAGTGATCTCTGGGGTTGTGTACGGATGGGATTGGCGCAGCAATTCAATGGCGCGCTGCGACGCCACCGATGTTGTTTTAAGGATCAACTTAACCTCATCCCCTTGTTCCATGACTCCTTGCCACCAATACGTGCTGCGAAGAGCTTCGGCGACCTGGGCGCAGGCGACGGCCCGCAATTGCACCAACCGACGTGCAATCGCATCAGCCACCTGAGCATCGGGAAGGGTGGTCGCGATCTCAACCAAACAGCACTTGATCTCCGAGCCTGCCGGCAACGAAACGGCAATCGACTGTTCGGCGATGGTCAAAGGGCTGGAGGAATTGGGCTGGGGGTCGCTCAAGCCAATCCTCGCTCGATCAGCAAGCGTTCCTGATTCTCTTCGATGAGAATTTCGCGATGCAGATCGCGAAAACGCTCTGACATATCCGCAATCTCATCGCGCTGCGGATCGTAAGTTTGGACATCGTGGATCAATCCGTCGAGCAAATCGATCAACCGGCATTGGTGGCTTTCGATCTCGCGAAGATCCGAGTATAGGCCAGGCCGGCGGGAAGCGACGTTTTCTAGATATCCTTCACCGGCAACACGGGTGAAGTGCTGGTCGAGCGTCCAACGGAAACTCACCAAATGTTCCATCAACTTGCTCCATGCGGTCCGTTGATGCGGATGGTTCAACCATGCTTGGAAGTGGGTTTCAACTTCCATAAGAGACTCTTCGATTCCAGCTTGGCTGTGATCGAGGCACATTTTGAGACCTTGATTGCGTGCGTCTAACCGATCCATAACCCACTCCTCATCTTGCCAAAGAGTACGACTTGGGAACAAACGGAGACCAAACAACCATTAGTGTGGCAGAGTTTCGGCAGCGCCGTCAAGCAATTTGAATTTTTTCAGGCAAGAAGCAACAAATATTCACACTTCGGACCTTGACGCAAGGCATCCATGCGGCGTTGTGGTTCCGAAGTGCCTCACGCTGTAAGTCGTCGCTACAACTTTTCTACTCGAAGTCGAAGACTACAACCAATTGGATTCGCTTGGTTAATCCGTCAAAATCGGTCCCTGTTACTTCTCGTTCATTCTCTTCCTTGGGGGTACTGACCTCAGATTCGGATTGCATCAACGTCATTGCGCTCATCGATTGGAAGATCGGTTCACTCCCAGTCGATGTCTGGATGGACCGAATTTTCCCCAGACGCAGTCCTGAGGACTGGGCAATCAACTCCGCTCGCGCTCTCGCTTTGTTCATGGCCTCCGCATAAGCGGCTTTTTCCTGTTCTGGCAGCAATTCTCCGACGTAGTAAAGCCGATTGCTTGGGGATATCGGCCGCTGAAAGGAAACGTAACTTGAGCTCCCTAATAGGGGTTCGATAAGACTCTGCTCATCTTCCGTCAATTCCACCCGAAACTTTTTCCCTGTAAGGTCTTTTTGTTCATAAAGCCTCTTGACCTTGGATGGTAGAAGAACTGCAGCCTCCTCCGATTCCTTATCGAGTCCCCAGTCGGCAACAAGTGTTGCACGGGCTACACAGACAATCGGCAGCTCCGAGTCATCTTCGTCTTCAAAAACTGGGAGAGGAAACTGGCCTCTCATCGTTGGGTTCATTGCTCGCATTTGAATTACGTGATTTCGAGCCGCCCTTCTCGAAGCATCGAGATCGTCCACTTCCGGGATCCCTGCAGTGACCAAGGGGGACGAAAATTCGATCGCCGAATTATCTACACCCAATGCTTTAAGCTCATTTCTCACAGCCTCCTGATGTTTCTTCATCGTTTTCAGGACACTCGCTTCATCGCGAGCTTCGACACGGATCGGGAGCTGTAGGCGAAGCTTGCTTGCCGTGATTTTTACTTGCTGAGTAGCAGTCACGGATATCCCAGAACCGTTTTTAAATGTGTCTTGCGCTTTTGAGTCTTGAGTCGCAATAACGCCGATGAGCGTCAAGCAAAAAAATCGAACATGAACATTGAAAATGGATTGTGCCACGTATTTAGACCCTCGTTCAGGATGCATCGTTTCCAGAGAACTGGATTTGTTTTAAGAGAGCAAGCTGCCGATTTCAAGCGGTAATCGCATCGACTATGGGACTTGAGTAGCAAATTGTCGTGCAAGCCAAGAGCCGCACCTATTGCCGTATCCCCGCGAGTCATACGATGAGGCGATCAAACCGCTACAGCCCCAGCGATGAGGGGATGGGGATCGTACCCGATCAATTCGATGTCATCGAAACCATATGCGAGGATATCATCGCGATGAACTTTCAACTTTAATGTTGGGAAGGCTCGAGGCTCACGCGACAACTGCTCACGCGCTTGATCGAAGTGATTGTTGTATAGGTGCGCATCCCCCAGCGTGTGCACGAAATCTCCTGGCTTTAGTCCCGTACTCTCAGCCATTAGTATGGTAAGCAAGGCATAGGATGCAATGTTGAACGGTACCCCTAGAAACATATCTGCGCTCCGCTGATAGAGCTGGCAGCTAAGCTTTCCATTCGCGACATAGAATTGAAAAAGCAGGTGGCACGGCGGCAATGCCATCTTCGGGATATCTGCAACATTCCAAGCGCTGACAATCAAACGTCGCGAATCGGGATTCGTCCGGATCTGCTGTTGGACTTGTTGTATTTGATCGATGCACGAGCCGTCCGCGCAATCCCACGACCGCCACTGCTTGCCGTAGACCGGTCCGAGTTCGCCGACTTCATCGGCCCACTCATTCCAGATCGATACTCGATTTTCCGTGAGGTACGAGATGTTGGTTTCCCCTTTGAGGAACCAAAATAGTTCGTGCGCAATACTTCGGAAGTGAACCTTCTTGGTGGTCAGCAAAGGAAAACCATCGGCGAGCGAAAACCGCATCTGTGCGCCGAACACACTGCGAGTCCCTGTTCCGGTCCGATCTGATTTTTCATCCCCCGACTCGAGAATACGACGAAGGAGATCGAGGTACTGCGTTTCCATGACCATACCCAATTCGTAAGAAAAGTTGCGATTTATTGTTAAGTCGTACTGGCTGACGTAGTTTCTTCAGGGAGAGGCTTGCGAAACACGAGGGTCCAGTGTCGGTCGCTATTCATTGCAATTGCCTGTGGAGGAATACCAAGGGGTGCGACAATAGCTCGCAATTCGTCCAAGGTGTGGGCTGCGTGGAAGCTTTGACGGAAGAGTTGGCGTGAGTACTCGGTCTCACCTGCAGCATACAAATCGACGAACCGTTCCACTTCGGCTTCGGATTCAGGACGATACAGATCTCTCACAAATAGCAAGCCACCCGGCCGCAGCACGCGAAGCGCCTCCGCGAAAAATCCGTCGCAGCTCGGCAGATGGTGCACCAGCGAATTACTGATCACGCAATCAAAATACTCTGCTTCAAAGACGAGCTTTTTTGCATCGGCGCGATGAAGTTGTATCCGATCGATAAGGCTTTGGATCTCAATGTTGTATCGAGCGAGCTCAAGCATCTCGACCGAAGCATCAGAAGCCATCACGCGCACAGCGCGATCCCGGTTGCAAAGTTCACAGGGAATGAGGGCAGTACCCGTCCCCAAGTCGAGAACATCGCAACCGATGGGGGCGTGGGCTACGAGATCCGTGACGAAGCACTCGTTTACAGCCCGGTGGTCCATCTGATTGTATTCGACGGCCTCCTGGCGATCGTTCATGACTTCTGGTTCAAGTGTTCGCATGAGCATGAGAGGCTACCGATCCGAGATTACCACGTAGAACTGATACAGAAGAACTGGCACAGAAGAACTGACACGGAAGGACTGACACGGGACAAAGATTACGGGACGACTGTCGCTAAGGTACAGTCGCAGGAGGACTAACAACACGAATCGACGGGAGGATCGCCGGGCGATCGACGACGGGGGCCTGGAATCTCACGCCCTGTGTACGTGATCCGATTTTTCTCGTCAACGAAAACGACCTTGGGCTCAGGGACTCGCACCTCGTTCCCTGTTTCGCTAAGGAATCCAAATGTCGCGACGATCACAACGTCACCGGGGCGAACCAGGTGAGCTGCGGCGCCGTTGATACAGACATCGCTGGACCCTTCTTCACCGAGGATTGCGTAGGTTTCGAGACGAGTCCCTCGGGTGACATCCCAGACGTGCACGGATTCAAACGGCGCGATTCCTGCCGCGAGCATGAGGTCAGGGGGAAGCGTCAGGGAACCTTCGTAATGGAGGTCCGCTTGGGTTACCGTCGCGCGATGTATTTTGGATCGGAGGAATTTGCGTAACATGCCCTAATTGTGATGCCCTAGGGCTAGTTACGCCATGCCTTTTGACGGATCTTTCTGAGAATCCAACGCTGGACAATCGTCGGCTGACCGTGCAGCCGCGAACCGCGTTCTAGAGAGAGTTTCCATCGATGCAAGTTTCCATCGATGCAAGTCGATGGAAAACATCGGGATTCAATTGACCCAAAGTATTTTTGGGTTCAGCGTTAACGCTACCGGCCCCGGGTCACGAGATCACGTGCCAGTTCCAACCCTTTTTCCAACGTCCGGTCGGCTGGCTGCTTGGGAGCAGCACCCGTGCTATTCGCATCGAAGCTAGGTCGCTGCGCGGTAAGAGCGTCAGAAGCAACATCCTCCGGTGCTATTCCGTCAGGAGCGATCGCCGTCACCAACTTTTGACCTTGCCCGCGAGAAGAGCCATTTCCGTCGATACCTCCACTCCCATCCGCGGTTTTTGCATTTCCGTTTGGAAGGGAACGGCTCATAGGAGGGCGTAGGCTGGTTAAGCTTTGGGGGACATTTACAGGCTCGTCGGGCACGATCACGTGAGGCGTAATACCCTTAGCGCTGATCGCAGCTCCGCTGGGGGAGTAGAACTTGGAAACGGTCAGTCGAAGGCCACCGATACCACGATCGTTTGGAAAGACACCTTGAACGCTTCCTTTTCCATAGGAGACTTGGCCGACCACGTAACCTCGATCATGATCGCGTATCGCACCTGCGAAAATCTCACTAGCGCTCGCACTGTCACCATCGATCAAAACGACCAATGGGATGTCCCAAGTTCCTGGAACACGAGCGGTGTAGTTACGATTCTCTTGCCCATTCCGTCCACGGGTCGAGACGATTCCACCCCGTGCGAGGAATTCATCTGCCAAATCCACTGCGGAATCGAGTAAGCCGCCTGGGTTGCGACGCAAATCGACCACCAGAGACTTCATACCTGCGCGGCTCAGTTGGAACATCGCCACGCTCACTTCATGGACCGTCGTCTTTTGAAAGTTGGTAATTCGGATGTAGCCGACATTCCCGTCTCTCATTTCCGCGACGGAAACACTAGGGATATCCACACGTTTACGGGCGATCTCGACGGCCACGCTTTGAACCCCTCCGGCAGAGATCACCAACAGGACTTTGCTACCCTCGGGCCCTCGCAGCATGTCAGCGGCTTTCTTGCCGCCGATTTGAGCGACTGGATTGCCGTCAACCTCGAGAATGTAATGACCAGCTTGCAGTCCCGCTTCGGCCGCCGGGCTTCCTTTGAAGACATCGACGATTCGGAGCTCTTGACCCTCAGCCCAAAGCTCGACCCCAAGCCCGATCAAGTTGCCTTCGATCTGGGACATGATTTCGCGGTATTCACCAGGGGTCAACAAGGCGGAGTAGGGATCGAGCATCCCTACGGAACCTGCGACGAACTCATAGAGTGTCGCGGTCGGGTGTAGACCGATGTTTTGTTGGGCCAGCGTTGCAACCTGAGCCGAAACGGCCTTCAACTCATCAATCGATCCGATTCGCTTCCCAAAAACTGCTCGGTGGACTTGTCGCCGAAAATTCTCAACCGCTTCCCCATTCGCGTTTCGGAGGTGTGTTGCGAGGAACTCACGCTCAGTCAACGCGACTTCGAGGTAGGCCGTTCCATGCAGCGCGAGTTTGTAGAAATCGATGGGTTCAACGTAGTAAGCCTCAAGCTTAGTGAGGACATCGGTGTACATCTCCAATGCGTCGGCAGGTGTAGATCGTTCCACCGTTTCGATGAAAGATCGGTCGCTATAACGACGATTCACGTCGAGGTGCACGCAAGAAATCTGAAGCCGTTCAGTGAGGTCCTTGTTCCGCAAATCTTGCTTGAGGGCCTTCTCGTAAACTTGAATCGCTTCTTGCCAACGGTGCTCCTGTTCCAACTGACGGCCAGTCTCCAAGGCTGCGACAGTAGTTGCAGCGTTGGCTTGGCTCGGAATCGAGGACTGCGATTGCGCAGCGGGCTGAAAGACATTGGGCTGGGGTACCAAAGGCTGAGCAGGGAACGACTGCGGCGGCAATGGTAAAGTTTTCGGCGCCGGTGTGACTTGACCGAATGCGTGAGAGAATCCAACAAGTGCGATACAGCAGGCACTTAGATTCAAAACGGTAGCTCGATATTTTTGATGCATGCTGGAACGCAGGGGTGGTTGCATGGAGGCAGACACTCTGAGGGATACGCGAGTATAAAACACCGAATGGTGCGGTCAAAAAACGATCCCAATAAAACAAAGGATCATTCTTCGCAACCGTTATCAATTAACAGTGGGGATCTCGACGTGACGCAAAGGGGGATGGTAGCGACCTGGATTCAGTTCCCCTAACCATGCGTTCCGGCCTGAAAATTGGCCCGACCAGTGGATCAGCTGCCAGTGGGTCAGCTGGCCTCTACGGAGCCTCCGGTAAGAGCATGCCGCGCCGTCGAAAATCCTCGATCGTTGGCAAACCCGTCCGGTCGCATGGTGTATGCGTCATGCATAAGAAAAGCGGTGTATTCCTAATAGACTCGCGAAACTGCCAGACTATTACCCCGCATGGACAACTCTATACCTCCCGTACTCCCCAGGCAAGTCACCCGTAAAACGGGTAGGGCTTGTGAATGTGGGGTGTGTGTCTCGTGTGTCTAAAGTCGGTTCGCAGTTCCCTTGGCTATTTCCGCTGCGACGATTCCTGCTGCTGAGAGTACAACTGCTAAGATTTCTGTGGTCGCAGTATCTACGGCGGTAAATCTTCCATGACAAATCGAGGAACGCTTGGTACCATTGGCAACCTAAAACTGGCACTTGGCCTCCGTCGAATGGAATCGATGTTGACCTCTTTCTATTCACCTCTTTGAGACACGAGCGACCACTGAATTATGTCCGAAGCACCTGTTTCCGATTTCCAAGAACGCAAAGCAGCCATTCGCAAGCAAGCTCACGAGAACCGAAAGAACCGAGAGGACAAAGAAGCGGTATCGATCGCGATCATGAATCGGTTCATGGAGTTGCCTGAATACGATGCGGCTCGCACAGTGATGTTCTATGTGGACGTTCGCGACGAAGTTCGCACGCGGCAAGCGTTGCCAGCCGCATTGGCGACCGGAAAACGAATTGTCGTTCCATATTGCGTTGATGGCGAACTGGAACTGTTCTGGCTGGAATCGATGGATGAACTAGAACTCGGCATGTACCGCATCCTCGAACCTAAGAATGAGTTGCGAGGCGTCGTGCACAAGCGTCTCCAACCCGAGAACTTAGACCTGATCATGGTCCCTGGTGTCGCCTTCGATAAGAACGGTGGGCGAACGGGTCACGGAAAAGGGTACTACGACAAACTTCTTGAGCATGCGAAGCCCGAAACACCTTTGGTCGCACTGGCTTTCGAATGCCAAATGTTCGACGAGATCCCTATGGATCACCATGACATCTTCATGGACAAAGTCGTTACCGAGAACCATGTCCACACTGGTCGAGGTCGAAAGTAGTCCGATGACCAGTTCCATTCCATCTACACTGACCAAATCTGTTTCACCCACGGAAACCTCGCCCTGGACGAACCCGCAGTGGCAAGCTCTCGTCGACGACACCTACGCTGAAGCTTTTCGAAGTCTTTACGCGAGGGTGCTGGTCACCGCTCGCGACCGCAAGTGGCTATTGGCTGCATGCCAAAAAGCGACCGGGCATGCCAGCAGCACGATTCTATGCGATTGCGAAGCAGGCATTGAACAGGTTTTGGATGGTGTTTCGCCAGGCCAAGAAACCCCCGATGGTCGCATCGGTGCGCTACTTCAGTTCCATGTTCCGCGGTTCCGCAAAGATCGCGTGGAACACCTCGAACGCGTTTTGTTGGCTAGACTTTCACAAAACGTCCTGACATGCCCAACCACGCGATGCTTCAATGCACTCCACACCGACCCCTACTTCAAACTCGGCCGAAAGATCGCCTTCTTCGGGGATGGCCATCAGTTCCGAAGCGAGCAGTATGGCAAGAAAGGCTGGACCATACCCACCCTCGGTGGAGAGTTCTTCCTGAGCCGGAGGTTCGGTTACGCCGATGGCATCATGGGTGGCAACCTCTGGTTCCTGGCGACTACGGAAGATGCTGCCATCGAAGCAGCGGATCGAGCGGCACAAGCAGCCGATGCAGCACCGGATGTTATCACCACGTTCCCCGGTGGTGTAGCCGCGAGCGCCAGCAAAGCTGGAAGCAGTTACAAATTCCTCATTGCGAGCACTTTTGCAGAATACTGCCCGACACTCAAGGAGAAACTGGGATCGCAATCGCGGGTTCCCGATGGGGTCAAATCGATCATGGAGATCATCATCAACGGATCGTCATTGGAAGCGGTTGCAACTGCAACTTATTCCGCCATTAGCGCTGCACTCCCCGTCGAGGGCCTCGTCCGTATCTCGGCAGGAAACTACGGAGGACGGCTGGGCAAGTCGTTCGTTTATCTACATCCGGACAAACATCCTCAGACGCCGGCTTAAATAGGTCGTACGAAATACGCGATCCTGTTTCCGCCAGCGATGCTCCGTATCGCTAGCTCCTGGTCAAATCCATTTCTAGCGATCAGTTCGACCGTAGCCGATTCACTGGAATCAAGGTGTTGGGAGTTGATGGAAGACTCGCGCCTTCCTCTCCGCCTCGACGTTCTCCTGCTTCCTTCTGGCTTTGGCTCAGTCGCCTCGGGGCCTTGGTATTCGCACCTGCATCATCATCAGTATTCTCTCCAGATTGCAGGGAGGTGATTTCACCTGGCCTCAAGGATGTGATTACAGCACCCTCCGATTGCCGCAGCTTGTTGATCCGGTTTTGGGATGGGTTCCCGAGTGTCAACGGTCTAAGTTGACCTTTTCCAGAGGATAGCTCAACGCGTCCTGGACTCCTTGGCTTGCTACTGCGCGCATCTTCGATGAAAGGATCGACAAGAATATCGGGAAGTGGCTCTGATTCCGCAGGCTCCGCATGGGGCTTGGGCATCGGTGCTGGCGGAAGCGTATCGGAAGGAGTTGGTTTCTTCTCAATAACTTTCGATGGCGCAATAGGTGCAGGCGGGACCACCCCAGCACTGGGCAACTGATTTGATTTCACCTCGCTACCTTTCGCTTCATCGAGGGATTTGCTGATCGCCTCAAGCGTTTGTGGAACCTGTGGAGGTGTTGGCGGTTCATCACCTGTGCTCGCTGCTTCGCTCAACTCCTCAGACGTCGAAACCGAGGACTTGGTCGCAGGGGGTGGAATCAGTTTAGGAGCCACGGTTCCATCCGAAGCTTCCGGAACATAGCTATCGCTTTCAAGAGCAGCTGCAATGTCGGAAGGAACGGTTGGACTACCTTCGGTCGATTGCTGTGTGGCAACAGGCTTCTTAGAATCCGCATTGGATCCCGCAATGGATTTCTCTTGAATCGCTCGGCTTTGTGGCTCACTGATTTGTCGATCTCTGATTTGCCTATCACTCAACGAGCCGGTCGAACCAATACCTTTATTGCCCCAGAATGCTTTCGTATCACAAGTATCCTGCCTGGAGGATCCCAGTGCCTCTACGCCACAGGAGGGCTCTTTGGCTTTGGTGAATCGGAGTGAATGGGGAACCGATGTATTGGCAGCGCAAGTCGGCTCTGTGTGCGAATGCGTACGTGTCTTTGCAACGGCACTCTTGGCTGCATGATTCCGTTCGAATCGGTCTCCCGCAGCAGAAAGCTTGTCGATGATCAGCGTTTGAAGCGAAGGGATCGACACGCCACCACCATCGCATTGATTGCAATGGGCCGAACAATGACCAAGCGTTGCTGTTCGATTCTGGCACGCATCGCAATGCTTGTGTTGAGCCATTGCGTTCGGTACCGACCATGCCATGAACATCGATACACCGACAGCGACCCAACGTTTGCGAAGCTCAGTGCGATTCCTCAGAGCGGTGCGCTGAATGAGTTTAGAAATCGATTGACGGTGCAACATAGAACCACCTAGCCATGCGAGATGCGAAAACACTTCACGGAACGATCGATACACGAGTTAAACTCTGGGCGCGTTGCACAGTTTATCGAACCGAAATCGCCGTTACCGTAAGCACTTTCGATACGCCCGGCATATGACCCTCAGTCTTCTCAAACCCCCGGATTTAACATGAAGATTGTCTTCGCGGTCCACCGTTCGAAGCCGTAGGTTCCGGAGCATTTAGATGAGCTTTGCTAGCTATCCTAAAATGGAGCGATGGTACTGATTAGTCAGTCTCGCTGACGTCGCTTTGTGCTTGTTGTACGGTGCGCGTCGGATACTCCTTGAATGCGTGGCAGAGAAATGTTTCTGAGGATTTGGGTCTCGCCTCGTCGAACGATTGCTCCGGGGGCATCAGATACGACAGGGACGTCGCATCGATCGCGTTCGGAACAAGAGGACATGATGAAACGTCGGCCAGGGATGTTGCGAGACGGATTCAAATTCGCATTGCTAGCGACCTCAGTTACCACGGCTTCGGTAACCTCGGCAGGTTGCCGAGCTCCTTGTTGGTGGGCGTACCGATCCATGGCGTGCTTGCCACAAGAAGCGGACAGCCAAGCGACGTCGTATTGGCAACGTTGCGATGGAACTGGTGAATCGAAAGGAGTTTCATCACCCTCGGACCTCCGTACCTCACAAACCGAGCTCAGTACCTCACAAACCGAAGGAAGTGATAAAACATCGTTGCAGGATCTGGCTGCACCACGGGAGGGGTGGACAACAGCAACCCCTTCGAGACTTCGGCCTTCACGTGGTCATCACGAGAAGGGTTCGGACGAGAGCTCGTCTCGAGATCGTCCTGAGATGGGGAATGCCGCAGGTGTCTTTCGTCTAGCAAGTCATGCCAATACTTCACTGCAATCCGCGAGAATGATTGAATCGAACAAGATTGAGTCAAACTCGACGAAAGCTACGTTGGCTCAAGGAAATACAAGTGACGCATCTTTGCTTCACGGAAATCCTGCTCGTCCCGTTGTAAGAGCTGTAGCGGGCGCTCTTCAGGAAGCAATCGCAGGAGAAGGAGCCAACGACTCCCTTCGATTGCCTTCGGAACTCCCCGGGGCCAATACACCACCGCTTGTAGTTCCCGATGCAAAGAGTCAGGATTCGAAACAGCACCGTGAGCAAATCCGCGGACTATTCCCAGATCTACCCCCAGTGGATCGCGATCCAAATGCGCTTCCGGATGCCGCAATCGCAGGCATTGTTGGATTGGAATCGCTCCACCAAATCGCGCGTGCCAATCATCCTGGGCTGCGCGCTGCAGCCGCATCGGTGGAAGCTGCCCGCGGAGCGATGATTCAAGCTGGTTTACCCCCAAATCCAAATATTGGTTACGAAGCGGACACCGTTCGCACGCTCAACACTCCGGGGTACAAGGGTGCTTATCTCCAACAGACGATTGTTACCGCTCGCAAACTCGGACTCGCCGCTGAGGCTGCGGCCGTCGATTACGCCAATGCCGTAATCTCGCAACGCAAGACATGGGTGACCGTCACCTCCAACATCCGCCGTTCCTATTTTCAAGTCCTCGCTTCACGGCAACGTGTGGTGTTGGCAAACGCGCTTTTAGATCTCTCAGAACGGGCCTACCAAGCTCAGATCCAATTGGTAGCAGCGGGCGAGGCGGCTCCATACGAACCGTTGCAATTGCGAGTGCTGACCACACAAGCTCGCGCCTCGTTGATCCGAGCTCAGCAAGATTCGATCGCGGCATGGCGAACCTTGGCAGCAGCGACGGGACTACCTGACATGTCAGTCAGCGCGCTCGAGGGAAAAATCGATTGCGCCGTGCCCGATATCGTTTACGAGAATGCCGTCCAACGGCTTATTGCAATCCACACCGATGTTCAAATCGCCGAAAACACCATTCGAAAACAGCGAACGATGGTCCAACTCGCCGACCGCGCGAACATTCCCGATCTCAATGTTGGGTTCGTTCTTCAACGCGATTACACATGGGCACCAGGGGGCGCTACGTACAACCTAACGCTGGGTGGTACCATTCCAGTCTTGAATCAAAACCAAGGTAACCGGATTGCGGCGAGAGCCGAATTGGTCAAAGCCGGTCAAAACGTTTCAGACACGAGAAACACGCTGATCTCGGATCTTGCCGGAACCTATGGAGTCTACCAAGCGAATCGCCAATTGGCGGACTCATTCAGATCCGATGCACTTCGGGATCAAGTCCGTGCATACCGAGGTGTTTATCAGCGTTACCTGGCAGATCCCTCCGGCGTCAGCTTCAATGACGTTATCGTCGCACAGCAAACGGTCGCGTCGGTACTCACTCAATACCTCGATATTCTTCAAGCCCAATGGCAGAGCGTGGTAGACCTCGGCCAGCTCCTCCAAGTCGACGATTTGTTCGAGATGGGGGATGGTGTCGAAGTTGCACAGTTTCCAGCGATCGATACCGAAATGACATCGCAATAACGGACCCGTGCCGACATCTCCGAAATCACGACAGTCATTCACCAAAAAGCCAAATTATGCAAGGCCGCAAGAAGCCGCTAGAGCGACTCGACTGGGAATCGCAGGTCGCTACTTATACGCGAATGTCGTAATACGTTCGGTACCAGTCGACGAACTTTGCAATCCCATCTTCGATGCTTGTCGAAGGCGCAAAACCGACCGCATCGCTAAGAGAGTCTACGTCAGCGTACGTTTCGAGAACATCACCAGGTTGTAGCGGTAGGTATCGAATATCTGCCTTCTTGCCGATGACCGATTCGAGGACTTCGATGAATCTCGCCAATTCCGTCGGCTGGTTATTTCCAATATTGAATATCCGATAGGGGGCGGAACTCGTGGCTGGGTCCGGATGCTTGCTATCCCAAGCACTGTTGGGTGAAGGGATATGATCCAGCAATTTGACCATTGCGGAAACGATATCGTCGACATACGTGAAATCTCTCTTCATCCGTCCTTGGTTATATACCTCCAGTTGCTTGCCATGCATGATGGCTTCGGTGAATTTGAAGAGTGCCATGTCCGGTCTTCCCCATGGACCATAAACCGTAAAGAATCGAAGACCGGTCGTGGGAATCTGGTAAAGATGCGAATAGCAATGGGCCATCATCTCATTGGCCTTTTTGGTCGCCGCATACAAACTGATCGGATGATTCGTTTCATGCGACGTCGAGAACGGTTGCTCAGTATTCAATCCGTAAACGCTGGAACTACTAGCATAGATCAGGTGCGAGACTTGCTGATGACGGCATCCCTCGAGAATGGTCAGTGTCCCTTCGACATTCGATTGCGTATACGCATGTGGATTGCTCAGCGAGTAACGCACGCCGGCTTGTGCTGCTAAATGGACAACTCGATCGAAGGTGTGTGACTGAAACAACTTTGTTACCAGAGATGCATTCTGCAGATCGACCCGCTGGAAGCGAAAACCTGGGTAACGCTGCAAGACCTTCAGTCGGTCTTCTTTCAATTGAACGTCGTAATAGTCGTTCACATTATCCACACCGATCACTTCGTAATTCAGTTCCAAGCATCGCAATGCCATATGGAATCCGATGAAGCCTGCGGTACCGGTAATCAGAAGCTTGGACATGAATCTTTAAAGCGATAGAGGACTAAGGAGCGAGGGATGGAATCGAAAGATTTTGCAATAAAGGATGTGGTGGGATCGGATGGTTCCGTGCATGAATCACAGCGCTGCGAATCCAACCATCCAACGTCTCAGCATTGTGGATCAGGCCATGAGCCAACGAAGCAATCGGTACAATATAGTCAGCGGTCTCAACAGTTTCTGAGCGGCCAATCGCCCCCCAACCCCACGCGAGTCGAATGCATGGATCCGAGGAGCTTGGCATAGGGAGCTGCGAGGAATTCAACACCATCGCATCAGACATCCGACACAACTGGTCGACCTCCATGATAATCACATCTGCCCAGTTTCGAGAACCCCGCCAAGGGAACCGAGAGGCTGAGTCCTTCGAGAGGGCAAATGAATCAGATGCGTCCGTATCCTGCAGCAAGATGTTGGAAGCTTCTACTAGCAACTCGTCCCATCGGCCGATGGATTGCCAATGCATTGTCAAGGAGTGCTGCGATAAGTAATGTACCGCCATGCGGTGCACCATGGCTTCGTGCATCGGAGTCAAACCGACGACGCACCAACGCTGCATCCTCAGCACCCTGGGGGGCGTTGAAACGGGCGGCACCGATGATGGAAGCTGCCCAGACAGGATCGGGCCTGGTACTTCTCGTAGATCGGTTTGGGATCGCCTGGGAATAGAACTCACCACAACCTCGCTTAGTTGCCGAACGACCACTCGGAATGTGGCGGGGTCGCGATCAGTGCAATAGAGTCTGGTCCCAATTGCATACTTGCGGTACCACAGGCTGCCGGAATCAGTACGGAATCACCTCGCGAA
>VGZN01000026.1 GCA_016872635.1 Planctomycetota bacterium
CGAGTACTTTCAAAACCTCGACCGCTATCATGGTGTTTCGGATGCCGCGATTGCTTGTCGCGGTCCAGTGTGGTCGGTTCGGATTCTATTTCGTACGGCTCCTGACCAAGTCCGTACACTTGCCGTCGATGAAGGATCCCGAACGAGCATTGCACTATCGAAGATATTGTTTCATTCTCGGTACAGCGTTGTTCCGAAGACCACTCCTCTCCCGATGGGGATGGCTCCCCAATCGGTGGATGCGGACGCCGTGCTTGTCATAGGGGACCGGGCGATGAAGCCCGAACGCTTCCGCAAAGACTTTGGCACGGATTGGGATCTTGGGGAGGAGTGGTTCCGAGAGACGGGATTGCCCTTTGTGTTCGCTCGATGGGTCGCGCGTAGTCCTGTGTTTGCAACTACTGAACTAACGACTGTGCTTGAGCAAAGTCGGGATGCCGGATGCGCGAATATCGATGAAATCGTTCATTTGCATGCCGGTGCGTATGGTCTATCCGATACCGAATGCCGCGACTATTTGACTCAGTTTTTAAGGTTTCGATTGGGGGCGGAGGAGCGTGCAGGTCTAGCGGAGTTCCATCGCCGATGTCAAGCTTTACGGCTGGTACCAGAAGGTTTGTTGCACTAGCCTGTCGCGCGCTGTCGGCGTCCGCTTCGTCTTTTTAATACTGTCACCACCCATGATATCCCGTTCCAACTCCCACATCAGTTCTATCCTCGAGAGAACAGTACGAGGCGAGAGGCTATCGACTGTTGATGCGTTGACTCTTTTGGAAAGCAATGACTTGGCCGCGATCGGTCGGGCAGCGAATGAGGTGACTCTGCGGCTTCATCCTGAGCCTTATCGAACATACAACGTGGATCGAAACATCAACTACACCAACATCTGCACCGCTGTGTGCGATTTCTGCGCCTTTTACCGGACGCCAAAAAGTCCCGAGGGATATGTTCTGCCCCGCGAAGAACTTCTCGCCAAAGTCCGTGAAACAGTGGACCTGGGCGGGAACCAGATTCTGATGCAAGGAGGATTGCATCCACATTTCAACCTCGAGTGGTATGAAGAATTATTGAGAGATATTCGAAGCAATTTCCCAACGGTGAACATACATGGTTTTAGTCCTCCCGAATTGCATCACTTCACCAAAGTGAATAAGCTTCCTATTGAGACAGTGTTGCTGCGATTGAAAGAGGCTGGGTTGGGTAGTATCCCAGGTGGCGGTGCGGAGATCTTGGTTGATCGCGTCCGATCTGCGATCACGCGTGGCAAAGTGATGACAGCCGATTGGCTCAACGTGATGAGGGTTTGGCATCAAATGGGTGGAGTCAGTTCCGCCACGATGATGTTTGGTCACGCTGAAACACTCGCGGAACGGGTGGAGCATCTCGATCGTATTCGACAACTTCAAGACGAAACACGCGGGTTTACGGCGTTCATCTGTTGGACATTTCAACCTGATAATACCGAGATGTCGCACATCCCACCTGCGGGTTCCTTCGAGTATTTGAAAAACCAAGCCGTTTCTCGATTGTTCCTCGACAATCTTCCGAACATCCAAAGTAGTTGGGTCACTCAAGGCTTGAAGATCGGACAGTTGGCCCTTCTCTACGGAGCGAACGACATGGGATCGTTGATGCTCGAAGAAAATGTCGTAGCCGAAGCTGGGACGGTTCATTTCTTGACGCTCGACCAAATTCGGAACGCGATTTCGGAACTTGGCTACCTGCCTCGCCAACGCGATGTCCGCTACCAATGGGTAGGGGAAGAACTGGAGCAGAAAGCTATCTCTGCTAACCGAGCCCGCGAAGCGCAGCCCAAATCACCAATCGTCGAATTGGTAGTTCCCTAACTCTCGGAAAAGCGAAGGAGCATTCGCGTCGAAGACTTACAGCAAGGGCTTAGGCACGCGGGCTTCTTTGGAGCAAAGCAAACCTGATGCCTTGTGCAAGCGGGATAGCGACAAATACCGATGCGACAATCGTTAGCCCGATTAGTGCTATTCCAAACGCATCCAACTCTGCTCGGTCTCTTCCCCGGAAAGTTTGGATCAAGGAATACGCTAGCCAAAAAGCATGGGCGAGAATTGCGAACCAGATCACGCGTACCGAACCTGGGATTTTCAGGATCTGGCACACCCATGCAAGTAAGGCGAGTGTCTGGATAGCATGCAACGTGGAACCATGAGGAAACTTGAGCACGCCTCGCGGGGCGAATAGTCCCGGTGGATTTCCGTTGGCTGCAAGCCATTGCCCTATCCCTGAAATCGCGAATCCTAAAACACAGGATATCGATAAAAAGACCATCCCAGCGCGGAGGGCTAATTGCATTTCAGGGGACAAGACCGGGAACTCATCGCGTCTCATGCAGCGGGCGGTCCAGATGAAAATCAAAGTGGATGCTATCACAATGCAGAAGAGCATCCCTGTTTCGATCGTTTGATTTAGGATGCCTGTCTGGTTGAAATGGCTCGCTTGTCCTCGCCACGGTTGCAGCGAAATCAACGCGACTTCGATAACCAACGATATCGATAGAATCTGTCCTAGACCAATATCCGTACGATGGGGCTTGAAAGCATGTAGGACGATCAGCAACGACCAAAGAGTCACGCTGGTCGACAGTCCAAAAAGGATCGGTTTTCGAAACGAGCGAGGGTCGTCCCAAGGCAGTTCGGAGAACGCGAAGATAGGGACGTGTATCAGTCCGGACAAAAAGAGAACTGCGATAGAAAGTTTACCCAATCCATCGATGTCGGACCAGGATTTCGGCAAATGCATGTGAGGTAAAGCTTCGTTGCCGGGATTAGCCTACTTGGAGGTTCGACTCGAGACTACGAAGAATCTCCCGAACCGTGACGCGATTACGTCCGACCTGGATAGTATCGTCGCTGGTCAACCACTGCTCCACTTTCTTCTGGGCAGAGATGACCGTCGAATGTTGGCGGTTACCAAAAAATTCGCCAATTTCCGAAAGGGCGGTCCGCGTGTACTTGCGGGCTAAAAACATAGCCAGCATGCGTGGTTGGCTGACGCTTTGGCATTTGGTTTTGGTACGCAGCATTTCATCGTCGAGCCCGAATGCCTCGCAAACGGCTCGTTCAATATCATTGAGGCGAACGATCGGTTGGCTGGCGCGGACCAAATCCATGGTGCATCGAATCGCATCATCAGTATTGAGCGTCGAACCTTGGATCCTTTGCTGGGCGACCAAACGGTGAACAATTCCATGCAGGACACGAGCGTCGCCGCCGCACTGCTTTGCAATCACGTCTAAGGCTTCGTCGCTGATCGAGACGAAGTGTTTTAGACATAGCTTCTGTAGCAGGCGTTGGCGGGTTTCAACATCCATCGGCTCAATGCTGCAACTCATTCCACCCGACAGTCGAGCATAGAGATCCGATCCTAGGCCAGACATTTCGTGGAGCCCGCGATCTGCCACCAAGATGACTTGTCGGCGATCACGAATCAGCATATCGATTGTGTTTCGAAGTTCGACCAGTGTACCGCTCTTGCCCAAGCAAAATTGGACGTCGTCAATCACTAGTGTTTCGACGTCGCGGTACTTGCGACGGAAATTGGCGAAGCCACCACCGCGAGCACTCTCGGTGTACTCAATCGTGAATTGCTCACCGGTCAGAACCAAAACGCGCCGCATTCGATACTGGTGCCGAAGCTGCTGCGCTAGACCTTGGGCTAGGTGCGATTTTCCAACCCCATGCGGGCCGTGGATAAAAAGCGGATTGATACCGCCTGGGCGTTCGAGAACCATTTGGGCTCCCGTATACGCGAATCGATTATGCTCACCCAGAATGAAATCATCCCATCGCCTCTCGTTTTGCTTGCGGACTGCAAGCAATCGATCCATCTCGAGTTCGTCGGAACTGGCATGCGACCCTCTGAGAGGGTGAGACGATGCGACCGCCGACGGTTTGGCGGCATTCAATCGAAGCAACTCAACGGATGTATCGGTTGCCGGAGCATCGATTCGGAGCACCCGCAGATTTGGGGTTTCATCGCTCGAAGATGGGGATCCAACAACGCGGCTGGCAATCGATTGAACATCGACGTCCGACGCAGTTCGTCGCTGCGTTGGTGCCATCGATGAAATGTTCGTTGCGGGTTTGCTCACAGTGGGGGAAATCGACGTGCTTGAGGTGCTTGATTGACCGTTGGATGAGGAGCCTTCATGGTACGTTATTTGAGGTTGAGGTGGGACATCTTCGACGATTTTCGGTGAGGAAATCCCTCCCGAGACCACCACTTCGTACCCCCATTCGGTACCGCCACACTGAGTTACCGCAGCCTGCAAATCGCTACGAAACATCTTGACGATGCAATCGGCCATAAAACTATTAGCAACGCCGATACGAATTGTCTTTCCGGTCGGAGCGATCCCCTCTCCAGCACTCGAGATTGCTGCTTCATCCCCGACGGCCGTCCAAGTTGCCCCGTTCCCGAACCACAAGTCCATCCGCTCCTTGCCCAGTCGCTGCCTCACGGTGGATTCCACCATTTGTGCGAGCATGTTCTGACGTACAGCAACTTCGTGCGCTATCCGCATCGCGAACTCCTAAGCCTTGCGACATTCCACCGAGGATCCCGATGCCGTTGTGTTCGCCCACATTTCCCTGAGAGGGATTTCTGCACGCGAACAGCGACATCGGTGACTCAACAGATTCCAGTCCGAGCGGGAACCATCCCGCGCGGTGCTCGACCGACCAACCTGTGTCGTTCAACAGGCTGAGTTGGTGGAGCGCGTCCGGATTGTAAAATTGCTAGCTAATGAGTCAAACAATTTTGGTGCGAAGCGAAGAAAGATTTTGGAGTGTGAGTGTGAAGATGCGGTAAAGACCGAATGGAACAGCGATGGTTGCGAACTCAGTGATCGAGAGCGTCTCGAGCAGCGTGCGTGGAAAACCTGTTTGATGTTTTTGGTGGAGTGATGGATTGCGTTGGAAATCGTTGCGATCGAAAAAAACGAGATCGCAAAACATGCAATTCATCAATGTTTTACCCAGTGTTCGTAGGTGCTGGGCCAATCGTTTTTCTCATCCGAGGGAACATACTCCTGTTCGATCCGCGCGAAGTTCTCTAACGCGAAGGGGGCGAGTTGCGTATCGCCTGGAACGTCAGCCATCACGTGGGTGATGTGAAGATGTCCGACGCGAGGCCAGCAAAGCCGATAGATCTCGGCGCCACCGACAACGAATGGAATGATTCCCGCAGGTATCAACGCTAATGCATCATCGATGGTGGTAGCCGTGAGTGCCCCAGGAACGCGATACGATGACGAACGTGAAAGGATGATCGTCTGGCGGCCCGGTAGAAGCCTTCCGATCGACTCGTAGGTTTTGCGACCCATCAATAGTGCATGCCCCATCGTCAATCGCTTAAACCGCTGTAAATCGGAACTGAGTCGCCATGGCAACGCGTCGTGATCGCCGATCGTGCCATTGCGGGCAACTGCGACGACCATCTGTAGAGGGGAATTTTCTTCAGTACAAAGAGTGCTCATGGCAGCATCGCGAGGGTGGGAGTCACTCGGACAACGCAAATCACTCCGCAACAACGCGGATTTGTGTCAGATTGTTTTTTTTCATCCACTCCAGCCAACGTTCTTGATCCTCCGAAAGATCGATTTCGGCGACCGTTTCGGCGTCGAGTGGCGAAACGACGGAAAAGCCACCTTCCTCAAGCCAACGATCGATATTCGCAGATTCAATCCAATATTCATGGGTATTGAGCGCGGGTGCCCCGGCATGATCTCCTGGAGTCATGAAATAGACAACCTCTAACCGGAAGCGTTCAGGCATTTCCAGTGGCTCTACCTCGCTCCGTCCAACCGCGTGGACGAGTACCTTTTTTGCCACGTTGATTAAGCCTCCGGCTTTGCGACGCTGCAAGCAAAGTCTAGGCGAGCTGCGAGTTGCCCCCCGACGGTAACTCGACCGGTCATAAAATAAGCGGTCGAGACGACTTCGTTGAGCGTAACCTCGATGTCGATGGTATCTCCCGGACGGACCATACGCTTAAATTTGGCGCCATCAAGCCGTGTTGCAACGGGGACGACTCCCTCCGCAGGAGTGACGCTTGCCAAAAGAATGGCACCACTCTGCAAGCAACACTCACAAAGGATAACGCCAGGGACTAGCGGATAGTTCGGGAAATGCCCTTGCAAGAAAAACTCATCGGATGAAAACGTTTTTCGGCAATGGATCGTTTTCTCTGTTTGATCGACGATTTCATCGACCAAAAGCATCGGTTTGCGATGCGGTATCAGAGCGTGGATTTTTTCAAGGGATGCTGAACTCATCGTAATATTTCGGATCAATGCAATTCGGATCGATGCGATTAGTCAAACAACGGGCTAGTACACAAGCTTGCCTAGGGCGAGGAGCGAACCGATGGGATAAGAACTGAGTCCCACCTAGGCGGTATGGCTATCAGACGATAGTCCCTCGGGAACCCCATGGCTCGAGGTTTCCCGGCATGAAGCCGTCAACGCGTTAAAATCGAGTTGGAGTTGCTCGTACTCGCGGCTATACCTAAACTCCTTGTACATCATGCTTGGCTGAATGTCTCGGTTGTTCTGGTACTTTTCGCTCGAGTACTCGCGAATCGTCCCCACCACTTCATGATAGGCGATCTGGCAAATCCGGATACCACCATAGATGCGAATCGGTTGGACAGCGAACATTTCGATGGTCCAGTGACCGCAGAAGCCGGCATTCCCCATGCCTGACGAACAATGAACGAACAATCCCAGTCGCGACAACGACGACCTACCCTCGATCATCGGAACCAAATTGTGGGTTTCTGTGTACTCAACGGTCCTGCCCAGATAAAGCTGCCCTGGGCTGAGGATTAGCCCATCCTCGGAGATCTGGATCCGCCGAAACCGGTTTGGCTCTTTGACGTCAAGCACGACTTCCTCGTAGACGAGGAGTTCGTGGTGCAGCGTCAAGTTCACGCTGTTGGGATTCAGGGCATCCTCGGAGTATGGCGAGATTTGGATTTCTGAACCCAGCCGAGCGCGTATCTCTTCACCTGAAAGAATCATGCGAAATCCTTGCCAGAGATGGGGTTGGGTACGTGCGTGAACCGTCAGTTTTACGCTCCGTACGCGGAGCCAATAAATCAGCCTGCCACGACTCGCCACCGCCGACGATCGTGCCAGCGGAACAGCTAGCAAGATACACCCAACCCGCTTCCGTTTGCTAGCACTTGGTGGGGTTTCTCGAACAAGAAACCACCTATTTTTTCAGCCGCTTCGCCAAACCCCCTGGTTTTCCCAGCAGAGTCCTTTTTCTTCGCAATTTCTTTCGTAAGCGTCAAAGTTTACCAACTCAACTGCCGATCTACTGGGTACGCAAGTTGGAGACGAATCGTCCGGGAACGGTCGGTTGCGATGCCAGCAAGCACGTTAGGGGGGGCCTAACACCAATTTCGGAAAACACTGGTTTCAGTTCGGATTGCCTTGTGGCGGTTCCTGTACTGGGCTAAGGCTCTATAGGCTGTGTTGACCGAGCGCCGTTGGACGGACCTCCTGGCTCATGAAACGCATCTTCCAAAAATGGTTCGTAGGACTTCAGATCGGCTGGATCGCTCTAGCTGGTTGCCATCCTACCCAGCCATACTTTATTCGAGAACGTGGCGACCTCGCTCACTATCTCGATCAATCGCAGAAGATCGAATATCCAGACCTGGAAATCAATCCGATTCCAGAAGCGACCAAGACGCTCGAGCCACTCACATTAGACAATCAAAAGTTCGAGTTCCTCGACCTGACCCTTGAGCAATGCATCTCCTACGCTCTGGTCAACAGCAAGCTCATCCGGACGACCCCTGGTTCCCAAGGACCTAACCCGGACATGGCAGCAGCGATTCTTTCAACCCAAGGCGTTGCTCTATCCACGATCTACGATCCAGCGATTGTTGCGACTAATACGAACTCTCAACAAGTTGTCGTCGACCAAAGCGGGAACCGCGTTCAATCCAATGGTTCCGTAAAAGCCACACAAGTCGGCGGCGTGGAAGACGCTCTGAGCGAGTTCGATGCTCAGTTCTCATCGTTCTTCTCGTACAATAACACCGATCGCCCTCGAAACGTCGGTTCCGGAAACGTTTTCAATCCACAAGACTTCCGAGCTCGTGATAGCACCGGGCAGATGGCGATCTCGAAGCGGACCGCTTCCGGGAACGTAGTGACGTTCCGATCGCAAACGCTGTATGGTTACAACAACATCCCCGTTCAAACGCCAGCGAGTTTGAATAACTTTGGTCGGGCGGTACCGAGCGATTACACGCAAATCTTCGAAGCTCAAATCCAGCAACCGTTGCTCCGCGGTCGCGGTGCTTTGGTGAACCGTATCCCGGTGGTTTTGGCACGGATCAATGAGGATATCTCGTTGGTCGATTTCAATGAACGGGTTCGGAACCTGGTTCGCGATGTCGAGTACTCGTATTGGGAACTTTACCAAAGCTATTGGAATGTGGAGAACGCACGGATCGCTCGCGATAGTGCGGCTCGAGCCTACCACATTGCATACCGTAAAATGCAAAAGGGAGCCTCGGAAACACCTGAGGCACAAGCCAAGGTGACCTACCACGAGTTCCAGGCCCAACTCGATGCGGCGTTGGGAGGCGGTGCAAACAATCAAGCACAAGATAATCAAGGACTTGGATTGTTCGGACGTGAGCAAAACCTTCGGCTCTTGATGGGATGGGGGGCGACCGACGGTCGATTGATCCGACCTTCCGACAAACCGTCCATCGGTATGGCTCAATTTGATTTTAACGACTCGGTCAATGAGGCCTTCAATCGTAACGTCGATTTGATTCGTCAACGCTGGATTATTAAGCAAAAGGAATTGGAGCTTGTATCCGCCAAGAATCAAATCCTTCCTGATCTTGACGTGTCGCTGATCTATCGCTGGCTCGGTGTAGGTGGTTCCTTGTTGGATAAGGCCGGTGGCAACGGACCTTTCCCGCCAAGCCCTGGGCAACCAGCACCAAGTGCCTTCGAGGTACTCAATAGTGGTGATTACCAAGAAGCTGCCTTCCGTGTCGATTTTACACCGACGGCGTTCGGTGCTCGTCGAGCCAGTGCCGCGATCCGCAACTCGCAACTGGAACTCGCCCGTGCTCACTGTGTACTCGAAGAAAAGGAAGTCGCTGCGAGCTTTGCATTGACGCAAACGTTACGAGAATTGAACAGCAACTACGCTCAGGTGCTTGAGCAACTCGCGGCCCTAACATCCGCCCAGCGATTAGTCGCTCTTCAAGAAGAACGATTCAATGTTGGCGAAGGATCTTCAGAGCAAGTGATGGACTTGCTACTGCGAGCCCAACAGTCACGAGCCAACGCGGGGCGCAACTACATCCGAGCTTTGGCGGAGTACAACAAGTCGATCGTCGAGGTCCATACACTGAAAGGCTCGTTGCTCGAGTACAACAACATCACACTTGAAGAAGGTCTGTGGCCAGACAAAGCGTACTGGGATGCGACCGAGCGAACTCGGGAACGCGACGCAGCGACATTCGTCGAGAATGGAGCAAGCCGACCACGCGTTGTTAGCCGAGGTGAAGTTTCCCAGATGACTGGGACTGCCAACTCTGCTGCAACACCCAAGCGAGTCACTGCCAGTGGCACACCATCCGCAGCCCCAGCATCGACCGAACCCAAGAAGAATGAACCGGCAGCATCTAAAGAAAGCCAGCCTCTCAAGAAGGCGAGTGCTGAGTCGAAACCCAAATTCGACTGGGGGTCGTAAGGCAACGCCTAACCAAAGAAATCAAACGAAGTTATTAAGCGAACAGCGAAAGCTGTGAACGAGAGGCAGGGGGAGTACTCGGGGATGGCCGGTTCTAAGGAACCGTCCATCCCTAGAGTCGTTTTGGGACCTGATTGGGTGAAGTTCAAATTTCCGCATGGCCAAGTAGGCAACACCCATTCGCGAAGCGAAGTGGGAGTGATCATTCGCGAAGCGAAGTGGGAGTGATCATTCGCGAAGCGAAGTGGGAGTGATCATTCGCGAAGCGAATGCCATCGAAGCCATCAGCGTGAGCGCTGGGTGGAGTGGCGTATCGAAGCGATGGTTACGGCGAACCGATCGCGACCGGATTTTTGGGTTTTTATCATGACTAGCCACCGGGGATATCAGGTGGCTAAGTCCAGTCGCCACTTGCTAACACGCGTGGCTCGAATGAGCGCCGGGATCTAAGCGAAGAGTCCGCTGATACGTAGATGGGCGTCGTGGTGGGCGGTCGCGACCAACCCAGTCGCTGCATGAAGGTCCATGTCGCGTGCGATATTAGGTAACATTGCGCGATGGATTTCCTTCTCTTGGGTTGCATTGAAGAACAGCAAGATACCCCCAGTCGATCCGCCGGATACGCTTACTACGGTCGCGTCATTGAGAGGGCATGTCCGAAATAGCAAGCCACCGGGAATCCCGTCGCACACATGCGATTTCGTGAGTGCGCCATCGGACCATTGGAATCGTAGCAACAGCGGTTCGTGAACCGCACCGAACGGATTGCTCCCCTTGTGTGTCCCCGCCGCAAACACCTCAGCGCCATTTGGAGAGATTGCTAAAGATCGCACTCCCCCGAACTCGGCAGCTTGTCCAGGGTTGGGGCCATAGAGCGTGCTACCGTCGAGTGTCCGTACCAACGAATGATCGGCTAGCTTCCACACGTGGATTTTGCCCATCAAGTCGCCAGTTAGCAAATGCACTCCATCAGGATGGAATGCCGCGCTGTAGATGTGCCGATCGTGGGCGGACCATTCGGCCAGTTTTTCACCGGTGACGGTACTCCACAATCGTATGGTACGATCGTTTCCGACGGATACTAACGTCTGGCCATCCGGCGAGCGTTCCACCCCTCGTATCCAGCCTTGGTGCGCGTCGATTGTGCGGATCGCTTTCGGTTCGGCGTCCCCGATCGACCACCAAATCAAACTACCTTCACATCCACCCGACACGAGCAAATCACCGGTGGGGTTGTACGTCAACGCGTGCGACCAACTCTCGTGCCCTTTGAGCACGACCTTTTCACCACTTGGGATGTTCCAACGCTGGAGCATAGAATCTTGACCGGCGCTGACGCACTGGTCACCCCGAGGTGAAATACGGCAAGCAATCAACGGCGAGTCGGCTTTCCATTGGTGGATGACATGAGACTTTTGGATGTCCAAATCGATCATGCCAAAATCTTCCATATCGGTTCTGCCGCCGGATCAGCAATCGGAACCTCCCGTCCATCGACGATGAGGGATTGGCTCGAGTCGACACCAACCGCGCGCAGGATCGTATGAAAAATATCGCCGTGGTCGCATTGACCGTCGATGACCTCGGTACCTTCGTCATTCGTTTTTCCGAACGCGGCCCCCCGTTGTACGCCTGCTCCCGCCATGGCGATCGACCACGCTTTGGACCAGTGATCACGACCGTAGTAGAGGTTGATGTTGGGGGTGCGACCAAACTCGCTGAGCACCACAACCAAGGTTTTCTCCAGCATGCCGCGTTGTGCAAGATCATCGACAAAGGTAGCGAAGGCTTGATCGAACTCGCCGACTTGTTCGATGTGGAAATTGAAATTGTCGTTGTGGGTGTCGTAATTGGAGTGGGTCACTTGCACGAATGATACGCCGCTCTCGAGCAATCGCCGAGCCATCAAGCATTGTCGGCCTAGATCGGAATTGCCGTAGCGTTGTTTCGCAGTATCAGGTTCCTTGGAGACATCGAACACTTCGCGGCGCTCCATCAGTCGCAACGCCTGTTCGTACGAGTGTGTGTATGCATCGGTAATGGCTGTGCGGCGCTGGTTTAGGAACTGCTCATTGATTTTTCGCCGCATGTCATGCCGGCGTTTCTCAGCTTCATCGGACAACGCGTCGGGTTTGTTCGAGTTCTGTGGTGGTTTATCCCCACCCAAGCTTATGCTGGAAAACTTTGGGCCCAAATAGGCGGCTTCATTGCCGCGTCCCCCACCGCCACCCGGTGTAACCACGATGTGTCCCGGCAGTCCCGATTGGTCGTCATGCAACATTTTTGCTGCGACGGATCCGATCTGCGGGAAATCAGCCGAAGGTGTTTGCCGTCGGCCTGTTAGCATCATGTAAGCCCCTTTGCCATGATCATCCTCGGAGGTATTCACGCCTCGCAGCAAGCAGAGATGATGCATCTGCTTTGCCGTCATCGGGAGCAATTCACTGATATGGATTCCCGATACGCTCGTAGGAATAGCTCGGAACGGACCGCCCGTGCGTGTGCCTGGTTTGGGATCCCAGCTCTCCAATTGGCTCAGTCCACCGTGCATGTTGAAGACCACTACGCGCATGTCTTTGCGCTGTATTTCGGCGGCAGCGATTCCCTGCGTGAGTGTCCCCAAGCCTCCGACGATGGCCCCAGTCGATGCGACAGTGCCGGCGACTCCCGATAGAAACCTGCGTCGATTGACGATGTGGTCCATCGAACCACACGCGTATTTAGCAATCTTCATAGCGATGCTCCTCGTTCCTCTAATGAACTGTGCCCAGCTTTTCCATGGCAAGTTGGCTGGGATCATGCCCTTCGGTTACGGATATAAGCGGAACTCAACTCCTGCGAGTATGCTCCATACCAACTCTTGCACAACAGCCGGTTTTGCTTCCCCGCTCTTGGCGATCTCTTCGGAGATCAAACGCATTTCTTCAGGCTGAGGCTCGCGCGAAAGCAACCCCCACACCAATAGTTTAGCCGCTTGTTGGACGTCTGTGGTTTGAACCAATCTCGACGAAATATTGCTCCCACTGGGTGCTGCCCAACTGTGTACAGCCCCTCCATTGGCAACATAGAGGGCTTGATCCGGGGATGCAAAAAACTCGTCTGCCGTTTGGCCGACACCTGATGCATACAGTCGGGAAAAATTGTCGACGCTCGGTTGCAGTTTATCGATGGCCCCGCGTGTGACTTGAAGTTCTCTCGCCGCTTTTTGCTCGGCTGGTGCATCCGGTGCAAGCGGAGCGTTCTTGTCGAGTTCATTTCTTTCGTTCTGTAGGTAGCCGGCGAAAACGTTGGTAGCGACCAATATCGACCAACCGAATTGCTCTGGGCTCAACGCACGCTCGGCAGCTACCGCGCCCACGGCTTGTAGATCCGATTCAACCTCAGTCCTTAGTACCGCACATTGCTCCCGAGACGCGTTTTTCAACATTTGTACGCTGGTATGCTTGGTGTCGATCGCTTGCAGTTCAACGTGAACGCCTTGGATGTCTCCCTTCGACTTCGCGATCAACTGAGCTGCAGAGTTCACTTTGGATTCCAGTGCGGACGCTTGTGTCTTCATGGAGGCGAGTTCGGTTTCCAAGGTAGTCAACTGCGTGGTGCGGGAAGCGATAGCCGCTTCGAGTTCCTGTTTGGCGGGATCCACATTTGCGGCGTTGGAGACCAATCCACTCGCGTCAGCCAATGCCTTTGCAGCCGATGTCAAACGATCGCGTTGGGAGATCACCTCGGACATGTTTGCGGTTTTCGAAGTGATGAGTGCACCGTATTCCGTATGCTCTTTTTGAGCGATGGCCAGCGACTGTTCGGATGCGACCATCGCATCTCCCAATGCCTTGAGCTTCTCACCAGCTGCGCGCTTAATGTCTGCCAATTGCAGTAATTGGGATTCCGCGTCGTGCACTTTGGCAGAGATCGAGAACCATTCCGAGAGTCGCTCCCAGCGGTTTTGGTCCTCGCGGAGCCAAGCTGCATTGCGGCGGGCCGTTTGGTATTCTGTTCTCGCTTGGACCATCGCTGAGTCAGCTTGCAAAAGTCGCTCCTCGACGGGCTGCAATTTAGCGACGACGGATTGCCAATTGACACGTTCACCTTCTTTGACCTGAGCTGCGGTATCGCGAGCGGTCGCTGCCGCTGTGGACGCTTGTTCGAGCGGGGCTAACTGAGGTCGCAATGCTTCCGCCTTGGCCTTTGTCGATGCGACGACCGCTTGGATTTCAGGGTCATCGCCAATCGATTTGGCTTGCTCAAGCTTCTGGGCAGCTTCGTCGATCAATTGAACTTTTTGCGCTAAGGCTGCATGGGCACCTTTGGCCTTGTCAGCCGCGGCAACGGCATCATTCCATTTCTTGTGTGCATCTTGGAATTTGGCCTCAGCCCCATCGAGTTCTAGCCGAAGTGTAACGCGTTCCTTTTGGACCTCTCGCCACGCGTTCGATGCGGTTTCCATCGTAGAGTGATGAGCGTTAACGATTCCATCGGCTCGTTCGATCCGGCCCTTGTGGGATGCTAACACCGATTGAACGTGGTCGCCCCATTGCTTGCGCATTTCAGGGCCGGCTGCGATAACAGAATCGCTGTCGAGGGTTTGGTGGAGCGGTGTCATACGCCCCCGCCGGTAGGCTTGGCTGCGAGCGATCTGACGCAATACCGGCTTGATGTCGAATTTGGCTTCGATCAGGGCTATGGTTAATTTCTGAAGTAATTCTGGATGGCTCGCAGGATTGTCGAAATGGTGCATGTCGAGCGGGTGGACCAGTCCTCGTCCGAACATGATTGCCCAAATCCGATTGGCCCAATTTGTTGCAAAGGTTCGATTCTCGCTGGTCAGTTGAGCCGCAAGCAATACGCGGCGGCTGGAGACCGGCGGCGCAGGGACACCAGCGAAGGTCCCCGGCATAGCTGTTGGCTGATAACGAGCATCCGGTGCCAAATACGGTTCGAGTTTCTCTGGGCTCTCCAGCATGCGGCTTGCAGTTCGGAATGAGACTCCTTTGTTGAACACCGATTCAAACGGTGCGTCGCCTGCAGCCCGCTCGATGTACATCTGCAGTTTTTGCTCGGCACCTTTGTCATCGGTGGTTTTGCCTTCGACCATGGAACCCGCAGAGACAAAGGCTAAAAGACCGTGGTAGTCGATTTGCAAATAGTCGTCGAGTTGCGGGTGGTCGTGGCATTGGGCGCATTGCATATCCCGACCGAACAAAACGCGGCCGAGATCTCGCGCGATCGCGTGCGAGTCGCCACCTCGGTCCAAGTAGAATCGTTGCTGACCGCGTTGGCTTTTATCCCACCACACACTCTGAATCATTTCACGCATCATCTGATCGATCGGGAGATTGGCGTCTACAGAATCTCGCAGATAACGGATCCACGTTGGTCGATCGACGTTTTGGAAAGCCCTCCGCTGCATCAAACCTTTATCGAGCCAGTCGACCATGCGCTCACGATGAAGCGGATCGCTGAGGTATCGATCGATCCATCGTTCCCATCGCCCTTCCGCGGGCTCGCTGGAAAATGCGTCGAGTTCCTCTTGGGTGGGAATGGTATTACGTAGATCCAACGAGAGCCTTCGCAGGCTCATGCTCTCCGGTTGTTGGGCCGCCTGAAGCCATTCCTGGGATTGCGAAAGCGACTGGTCAATCTGTTCGTGAAGTGCCGCAAGTTGTCCCAGGGCAAACGACGGCATTGCAAACAAGAGTAACAATACAACTTGGATCGCAGTCGTGGTGGGACGAGAGTTGTCCGCTTGTTCTTGGAAGCGAGCCAGCCTTCTAGCGGCGCGAGAGTCCATGTGTTGACTACCGTTTGGAGGTGGGATCCAACCTGACGATACAGCGGATCGTTGCCGACCGAGTCTCAGGCAGGACGGGATGGTAGGTTTCGTTTACGGGGAGGGTGCAGTTTGGCGGGAGGTTGGAGTAGGGCGGGAGGTTGGAATAGGGCGGCGCCAACCGTGGATTGCAATGGCGAAACCTCACGAAACTATGTCGTTTCGACATACGGTCGGCACCCCGACGGAGGCCAAACTGCTCAATGAGTTATGGCTGGTGGGTGCACCGAAGTCAACTAGGACCTCTGGGTTTGCCTGTTGGATCGCGGTGACTTGGCCGAGAATCGCTTCGATTTCTTTCCCGAGGTCCTCGATTTCAAGGAGGAGTTCATCGTATCGCCCCACCAATTCGTCGATTTGATCGGCTTCGTCAATTTTGAGTGACGAATAGTTTTCTGGTTCACTCTCCATTTGCTTGCATCCGTTTCGTTCGTGGAACCTGGACGAAGTGAGTTGACAATGGCTCGACGGGTTAGAACGCGTCGACGGTTTAGAACTCGACCGCGGGAGAGTGGCGGGAGCACAGCAATACCTTCGTTTCGGGTCGTGCCATTTGGAGAAGCGTTCGCGGCCTGGTCGAGATTGCCGTTTGCGTTGATTTTTCTGGCGATCCCCTTGTGCTTAAAAGAGGGTCAACCGTTCGAGTGAACCTTACGATAAAAGGGGAGATTAGATTGATGAGAAGATTAGGGTGAAGAAATGAATTTAGCCTTCTTCGGTGTTCCGGCGGGGCTCGGAAGGCTTCCGCCTTCTCGGTTTCGACTTGGCACCAGCTGCATTCGTGGACTCAGTGCTCTTCGAGAAGTTCGATGGTTTCTCAGTTGGTAAAGGAACAGCATTAGCGGTTGGTGACGCCGAGATACCGCTTTTGTCTATCAAGCTCGCCGTCGGCTTGTTTGACTCTGAGGATGGAAGACAGGCGCTAGTCTCTACGATAGGTTCGGGATGCACCGAATGCCACACATGCCGAAACCATGTCGGTAGTTGGAATGTATTCGGATCGGTGGTTTTTGGAATCGGGTTGGGGGTGCTGGCGACCGACAATCGCAATTGACCATAGCAATGGTTGAACTCGCGAATGAAGACATCGTCCGCTTCAGGCATCACAATGCAGCCGACGACTCGATTCCCCTGGCGTATGACACCTGTTGGTTGTTCGCGTTGGCTACCAGAAGACATGTCCGCATCCCTTCGAGAAAAAGATCATCCGCGACCGAACTGGTTTTCCAATCCTTAATTACGCTATCGGCTCGATCCCGTTGTTGTACCAAAGGCATGAACTGTTGTACCAGAGGTATGGACGAAAGCGACAGCGCGATCGAGCTTTTCCGGAGATATCGGTGAGGATCGGGATTTACCAGAGCAGACAGCGCCTCGAACACCGATCCATGCCGCGCCTACACTAACAAGCGATGGGATAGAGTCCAATGGGATGGAGCCTGCGATAGCCACATCGATCCCCCAGGTGGCGGCCGTCGCGATCATGGCCGTTAGATTCTCCGGCGCATAATAATCCATCAAGGTACGCCCATCTTTGATCGCGGTATCAATCAATAGGTATTTCAAATTCAGTTGTCGTGTAGCCTGTAACGTTGCGTTCCAGTCTGGAGCATTGACTGCCGGATGGTCGGCGTAATGGACGAGGATCGCTTGGTCGCGACGTGGCAACCGACTCGCCAACTCGCCCGCCTTGGATTGCCAACTTGTGTCGGAATTGTATTGGGCGAGTGCCCATTTGATCGCTCCGAAATCTCCGAGTGATTCGAGGTAAGCCTGGTCTGCGTGGATGTCCCAATCCTTCAGTTCTCCACCGGCGATGCTCCAGCGGTACTGTGACGAACGGAAAGTGTTTTCCGGATGACCGCACGATCCATCGGTGATTCCGGACGCTCGTTCCCGTCCCTCTTCGAACACGAGTTTGTCCCGAAATGCACGGACCATGTTCAACGCTGGGCGGCCAAGGGGACCCTTGTCGGGGTCCTTCAGGTCGATCCAGTCGACTCTGCGGGAACGGACCAAATCGATCTCATCGGGGGACCGCACACTGACCAATAGCGAAGTGCTTGCGATACGTTTTCCCAAGGAAGCACCGTTACCGTTTGCTACTTGCGGAACACTCGCAGTCTTCATCGCAGCGAAAGTATTGGATTGTGCGGGTTTATCCACCGGATTGGGTTGGCTCTCGTTGTCGATGGCCAGTGTTGCGGGTACAACAATGGAGTTTTTCAAATTTTCACGTTTCGAATCAGGTAGGTTCGAGTTTGAGCACCGATTTCCTTTATATCAGATCTCAGGAATCCCTCCACCAATTGTGCGAGCAGTTGGAGAAGGAGTCGTTGATATCGTTCGATACGGAATTTGTTGCGGAAGACTCCTATCGTCCGCTCCTTTGTTTGTTGCAAGTTGCCACGGAAAACCATATCGCCATCATCGATCCGTTGGAAATCGATGATTTGAGTCCTTTTTGGAATCTATTGGTGGAACCTCAGCGAACCGTGGTTGTGCATGCGGGGCGCGAGGAGATTTTGTTCTGCTACCGAGCGACTGGCAAACGGATCCCTAACCTTTTCGATATTCAAGTCGCCGCTGGATTCAATGGGTTTGAGTACCCAGCCTCTTATGGGAAATTGGTCCAAAGGATCGTCGGCAAGACCCTGGATAAGGAAGAAACCCGATCGGATTGGAGGCACCGGCCACTTTCGAGCCAGCAGTTGGAGTACGCCGCACAAGACGTGCGCGACTTGATACGGATCTACAAGCATTTGTCGGAGAAGCTTCGCAAGCATGGGCGATTGATGTGGTTGGCCGAAGAGACCCACCTGCGTCAAGAAGAGCTTTCAGAACTGGAGGCGAGTGAGAATTGGCACCGTTTGAGTGGCATCTCTGCACTCTCTGGTCAGTCCTTGAGCATTGCTCGTGGCCTTTGGAATTGGCGGGACAATCGAGCTCGCGAACGGAACTTGCCTCCTCGCAAAATTCTTCGGGACGATTTGATCATTGAGCTTGCTCGTCGCGGTTCTGCAGATCCACGGAGAGTCTCGGCCCTGCGTGGCATGGAGTATCGGAACACGCGTCAGTTGATTCCGGAGTTGTCGAACGTGATCGAGGATGCGATCAAGCATCCTCCACCGGCTTGGCCTCGCAAGCACCGGTATGGAAAAGGCCAACCTGCGAGCATGTTGACGCAGTTTCTATCAGCGGCGATGGCTTTCATTTGCCATCAAAAGCACATGGCGCCGATGCTGGTGGCGACATCGGATGATCTCCGCGATTTTGTGCAGTATCGGTTGTCGAACGAAAGTGATCCCGAGAACCCGCCAAGCTTGTTGAGGGGTTGGCGTGCGGATATAGTCGGCCGAGAGTTGGACGACCTGCTCGCTGGGAAATTAGCGATCGTGTTGGATGACCCGCACAGTGAGATCCCAATCAAGTTTATGGAAACTTGAGAGGCAGACTTGATCCGTGAGAAACGATCGAACTACCCGCAATGATGGGAGAGATCGGACGGATGAGCCCGGTGGGACAATATCGACGGCGGTTGGCCTTGTGATTCTCGATCGAGAGTCGGCGAAAACCGTGCTTTCGGAGATACCTGGTATTTGAGATAGCTGTCAGAGATAGCGTGGCAATTGATCCTGTTGATCCTGTCGAATAAGGTCTGGGCCACGTCGGGCCCAGACCGATGATATCGACGGGTTTGTTAGGAATCGGCGGTTTCTTCTTCGGCTTCTTCCGCCGCTGCTGGGCCTTCGGGGCCGGCATAGCCACCTGCAGCGACGATGGCTTCTCGGATCTCCTGAGCCACATCCTTGTTTTCGATCAGGAAATTTCGGGACTTTTCTTTGCCTTGGCCGATGTACGTCTCTCCGTACTTGAACCACGCTCCGCTCTTGCTCAGGATTTTGTGAGCCAATCCCATGTCGATCAAATCACCTTCGTAACTGATGCCGTTGGTGTGCATCATGTCGAATTCCGCAACGCGGAATGGAGGTGCGACTTTATTCTTCACAATCTTGGTTTTCACGCGCTGACCCACGACTTCTTCGCCATCCTTGAGTTGCCCGATTCGACGGACGTCGATCCGGCACGAAGCATAGAACTTGAGAGCGCGACCACCAGGAGTGGTTTCGGGCGAACCGTAGCTCATTCCACCGATCTTCTCTCGGATTTGGTTGATGAAGATCACGGCCGTTTTGCTACGAGCGATCGCACCTGTGAGTTTACGCATCGATTGGCTCATCAAACGAGCTTGAAGGCCGACGTGGGAATCCCCGATTTCCCCTTCGAGTTCCTGTCTCGGGACCAACGCTGCAACGGAGTCGATGACGACGACGTCAACCGCATTGCTCTTGACCAGCATTTCGGTGATCTGCATGGCTTCTTCGCCACTACTGGGTTGGCTGACGAGCAACGAACCAAGATCCACACCTAGTTTCTTTCCCCAACTCGGGTCGAATGCGTGCTCGGCGTCGACGATCGCAGCGATTCCCCCTGCCTTCTGTGCTTCGGCGCAAACATGCAATGCAATGGTTGTTTTACCGCTAGATTCCGGACCGAATACTTCAATGATCCGGCCGCGAGGCAACCCCATTCCGCCGAGCGCTAGATCGAGCGAAAGAGAGCCTGTGCTGATGCACTCCACCTTCAACAACGCTTCGCCTCCAAGGGGCATGATCGAGCCTTCGCCGAACTGCTTTTCGATCTGCTGCAGAGTTGTCTTCAGCCCTGGCTCTCGCTTGAGGATTCCCTCCAACCCGGTGATCGGTTCCGCTGGAGCTCCTTTGTCA
>VGZN01000027.1 GCA_016872635.1 Planctomycetota bacterium
CTACTCAAGTCACTAAACCGTAGAACGTGAAATGAGCGCATGCAAAAAATCAGACGCATTTTTTGGACCCGCAGCTCAAACGCGAGAACAATTGCATCGCTGGTATCGGATTTACAGCGAATTCGGAGGAGTAGGGCATAACCCAGTTCCCGTTAGGAAGAGAAGAAGGGAGATGTCAACGATTCGACCGAAAAGTTGGTGACCAGAAGTAACCAAACCGAAAAAAATAGCTAGCCCGACCAAGCGGACTTCGTTTTCGTTGCGTTAGAAGGCTATAGCCATGAACGTCGTCTTTCCCCATCAGAACCGGGAAGAGCCCGGATAGGGGGGCGAATGAGTGCGGTCGAGAGGGCTCGAACCTCCAAGGTATTTCTACCACTAGCCCCTCAAGCTAGCGCGTCTGCCAATTTCGCCACGACCGCAATTTGGGGAAATTCATCCACCGAGGTTTACCGAGTTTAGGCCGATTCGGGACCGCGTCAAGGGCTCTCAGAACCCATTTAGGGCAGATGCCATCCACGGGCGTCACCTCAGGTATTGAACTGCTGATACCGAAGCGGTTAGACCGTAACGAATTTGTCGAGTTTAGCTCTTAAATAATGGGACTCGAACGGCTTGGCCACATAATCATTCACACCCGCTTGAATGGCCGACAGGACATGGCCTCGCTGGGAATCGGTAGCGAGCATGATAATCGGAACTGTGGAACCCGATGCTCGAACCGCACGGACCAACTCCAGCCCCGACATTCCAGGCATATCCCAGTCGATGAGGAGTAAATCCGGCGAGTTCGCTTGAAACGCTTCGGCGGCTTCGTTCCCGTTCGCCGCTTCCAAAATGTCGTCGATACCGACCGCTCTCAAAGACCGAGCGACGATTTTCCGCATGACTCCTGAATCGTCCGCAACCAGAGCTTTCATTTGGGTTCACCTCAAGGAATGGATCATCAAACTTGGCCGCAGCTTTGGGCTTCTCTTCAACCGTACCAACGGATGGTGCCAACAAACGCTGATGAAGTACTTTGGAACATCCTTAACAACAGTCAAATCCGAAGCCTTCTTTTTAAACATTAACTTTTACCCACACGGTTCATCACGCCCTAAAGGTCACCGGAAAACAACTTCTAACCGACCTTCATCCGTCTCGGAGAAATTCGGCACATCAAATCGTCCGATACGAAGGAAGTGGTGCGTTGTGTTTCCCGGGTTGCTGTTTAGCCGCTTCGGCACGAAAAACCCATGATCGTCCCAAGGAGGCTTACCCATGCCGGTCGTACCGATTTCCCCAACAACCCTCCGCATAGTGTCCGGCCGGTTTGCGATTCGAATGGTTACTCGAAAGATGGCGATCGTTGGGACGGCGGTTCTTACGATAGCGATGCTCGCCAACGTCCCAGGGTCGGGCACAGCCTCAGCTCAACCGCCAATGCCCCCTCCCATCCAGCCGCCTGCGTCTAGAACACCCGCTCCCAGTCGTGAAGCCATGTGGAATACGCCGACCCCGACTCACTATCGGATTTTGTCAAAACCGACCCATCCTCATTCCAAATCGCCGATCTTCACCCCCGAAGTCCCTTTACCAAAAATCGAGTCGCAAAGCGTACAGCCGTATGCCTACGGGTGGTTTGGGGCCAGAACGCTACCCAATGCATCTCGGCACTTTGGGTACCGTTCCACGTTTACCCAGTGGACGATCAAATAAGGAAGCTTGGAACGAAGCCGACCCTTTTGCGAAGGCGTGCAACACCGACTCGATTCAATTGGCAGTATAATGGGCAGTATGATGCGAGGAAATTCGTACCATTCCTTGTGATTGTATTCTCTTGGACAAAAGCTTTCCCCCGTGTCGCTTGATTTTGAAGCCATCGGTCCCTATCGCGTCACTGGACTCCTGGGTCAGGGGGGAATGGGGACTGTCTATAGCGGTATCCACGCTAAAAATGACCAACAGGTTGCGATCAAGGTTCTGTCGTCCTCGCTAGCGCAACACGCCCGTTTTCGTCGTCGTTTTGATGCGGAAATTCAGACTTTGCTACGTCTGAAACATCCCAACATCGTTCAACTGATTGGGTTCGGCGAAGAGAGAGGGTTGCTCTTCTACTCCATGGAGTTAGTGGAAGGGGAAAACCTACACCAACTTCTCAAGCGGGAATCGGTCCTATCATGGACTCAGATGATGGATTGGGCGATTGAGATCTGCGATGCGCTCAAGCATGCACACAATTTCGGCATCATCCACCGAGACCTCAAGCCAGCAAACTTGATGATCAATACCGCGGGTCGTATCAAGCTGACAGACTTTGGTATCGTCAAACTCTATGGAGCGACCGAAGCGACGGTAGCTGGCTCGATTCTCGGCACGGCCGATTTCATGTCAACGGAACAAGCCGAAGGAAAAAGCGTTTCGGTCCGGAGTGACTTGTACGCGCTCGGAGCGATCTGCTACGCATGCCTTGCAGGACGGCCTCCATTTACCGGGCAAAGCGTCCCCGAGATCATGTTCAATGTTCGGTATGGGAATCTGACGCCGCTATCGCAATTAGCCCCCAAAGCTCCCAACGAGTTCTGCGAACTGGTGATGGAATTGTTGAATCGCGATGCAACGCGGCGGCCACCAACCGCATTGGCTGTCGGCAATAGGCTCAAGTCCATGAAAGCTGGTTTGTCCAAGTCCATGTCCGATGCGCCGAGGAATACGTCCGACGTGGAACATGCCAAGGAAATGACCAGCATCGACATGAGCGACTACCCATCGATCGCTCGCCTTTCCGATGCCCCTGAGAACAAGGCCACCCGCTTTGGAAACGCCGACAATCCCAAACCGGAAAATCGCTCAGAGGCTTCGATCCATCGCCCCTATGCCGACGACACAAAATTTGGAAATCGTTCGGTGGCAGGGCCAGATGATGTCACGCAAGCCGTTGCATCCTCCCATTCGGCAAGCGGGTCTCACCAAGATATCCCTAGTGGCATCGAGGCGATGGGCAAGACCCATTTTACGGAAGTCACCGACCACGACCGTCGCCGATCCACGGTCAGCTTGGCCTCCCCTTCCGACGAAACATCCGGCACTCCATGGGGGAGCATCGCATTAATCGGTGCTATGTTGGCATGTTGCGTAGGACTTGCTTACTGGCTCTCGAGACCACCCTCAGCAACATCGTTGTTCCAAAAGATCCAATCCACGGCATTGGCCGACAACGAAGACGCTCTTCTGGACGTGGAAGCCAAGGTTCAACGTTTCTTAGAACTCTACCCAGAAGACGCTCGAGCCGCTGAAGTCAAAGAAACATTAGATGAGATCGACATCCTTAAAACTCTGCGACGACTACAGGTTCGTTCCGGATACCGAGCTGACAAGTTCGATACTCAATCGGTCGATCCACTCGAGCAATCAACCATCGACTGCTTGCGACTTTCTTCCGTCGATCCCAAAGCCGCACTGAAAAAACTCGATGCCATATTAGTTGTCTACGCATCGACAGAACAACTGTCCCCCTACCAAAAAAAGCTCATCGAAGCCAACCGGCGATTGCGCGAGCAACTCCAGAAAAATGGACAATCGGCAAATCCCAACATCGCTGCAGATCAACTGAACCAACAAATGCGATGGGCCGAAATCAATTTGAATCCTCAAGAACGAAAGCTATTCCTTCAAGGGATCGTTGAACTCTACAACGACAAACCGTGGGCGAAGGAAATCATCGCGAGCGTAAAACGTCAATTGGAGCCCGCAGCCAACTAACCAGCTAAAACGCTCGCATCAAGAACGTAGACCGATACCCCTTGCGTTTAAACAGCGGAATACACGGCCGCCCCCCCGCACAACCTGCTCAATAACGATGATTAATACAAGACATCCTGGATTTCATATGGCAAACGGGGATGAACCACCCCCGAATAGTTGACATTTGGGTACGTTTCCAACTAATATCTTGTGTTTTGAGTCGTCGCATATGCAGTGACAAAACCTCCAACGAACAAACAAAACTAGTCTCGCCGGCGCGTCCCTTCGTGTCGGCGATTTTGTTTGATAACTCACACAACCACGTACCCAAAGACTGATACCAATTGGACGGTCAACAAGAAGCGATCAACAAGGCGGACATTCTCATCGAGGCGATGGGGTGGATCCGCAGTTTCCGGGGTAAAACCACGGTCATTAAGTTGGGTGGCTCGCTGATGAGCAATCCCGATGCAATGCGTCATACGCTGATCGATATCATTTTCATGGAAACCGTGGGGATGCGACCCGTCGTTGTCCACGGCGGGGGGCCCTCGATCAACAAAGCCATGGAAGCGGCTGCGATCGAACCGGTTTGGATCAAGGGCCGTCGCGTTACCGATGCGAAGACGCTCGAAATCGTCGAACAAACCCTCGGCTATGAACTCAATACTTTCTTGGCAGACGAGATAGAGCGATTTGGCGGGCGGGCAATGAATCTCAACTTTCGCACCACGAACGTTCTATTCGGGGAAAAACTTCTCTTGGAAGAGCCCGGATCCGATCCCATCGATCTCGGATTCGTCGGACAAGTCACCCGCGTGGATCGCCAAACAATCGAGAGTCTAACCTACACCGGTCAGATCCCCATCATTCCGTCCATGTGCATCGATGAGTCGGGACAAAAATACAATGTCAACGCCGACACGGCCGCAATGGCTGTCGCGGAAGCACTCGGCGCTGAGAAGCTCATTTTCATCAGTGACGTCAATGGTGTACGCCGCGTCAAGGATGACCCAGCAAGCGTGATTCATTCGATGACCGCCGACGAAGCTCAAGAACTGATTCGATCAGGGGTTATCTCAGGTGGCATGATCCCCAAGGTTGAGGCTTGCCTTTCAACACTCAATCGCGGTGTCGGAAAAGTGCATATCATCGATGGCCAACTGCGGCACTCCCTGTTGATGGAGATTTACACCACGGCTGGCGTCGGTACTGAAATCATTCAGAGTCGAAACACTCAAGCATCAAAAATTACCCCTGCTTAACATGAAGCACCTCCGGTCCTTGCTCGACCTGACCAACGTTGAGTTCCAAACTATCATTTCTTGGTCTCGCTCGCTCAAAGCGAAACTAAAGGCGGGACAACGTCCAGACCTGCTCAAGAACCGTACGTGTGCTTTGATTTTTGAAAAAGCCAGCTTGCGTACTCGAGTCAGCTTTGAAGCCGGCATGGCACAACTCGGCGGCACTGCGATCTATCTCACCAGCGACGCTGGCTGGAGAGAACGGGAATCAATCGCTGATTTTGTTCGCGTTCTTGCTGAGTATTGCGATTTCGTAGTGTGTCGCGCGATTTCGCAATCCACTGTCGATGAATTGGCACTTCATGACGTCATTCCAGTCATCAATGGCCTCACCGACCAATCCCATCCATGCCAGGCCATCGGCGATGTCTTGACCATGCTTGAAGATTCCAACGGGAACCTTCAAGGAAAAACGATCACGTTTGTTGGCGATGGGAACAACGTTGTCAAGTCGCTGATCAAAGCGTCGCATCTTGCTGGAATGCGTTTTCGATTAGCATGCCCCCAACAGTACCAAATCGCAGATTCCTTCTTCGCCTTGATCAATGATCGCTACGGACAAATAGATTTTGCTCAAAGCGAAAACCTGAGGGACATGGTGGCGGAAGCAGATTACATCTATACCGATGTCTGGACCAGCATGGGGCAAGAAGCAGAAAACGAATCTCGCAAGACTGCATTTGCCCATTTTCAGGTGAACTCAAAACTCTTGAGCATCGCTCCCAAACACTGCAAAGTGCTTCACTGCTTGCCAGCACGACGAGGATTGGAAATCACCGATGATGTCCTAGATTCGGAACGAAGCATTGTTTTCCAACAAGCGGGTAACCGACTCCACGCACAAAAAGGACTGCTGGTATGGCTTGCCGTCGCAAATGGATACATCACGCAGAACGACGCCGGACTCGGGTGACTCGAATTGCTCTAACCGTTTGCAGCCTCTCTCGACTCGCGGCCGCAATCAACGCGCCATTTCAGGCGACAATTCATCAGCACTGTTGTTTCGGACGATCTTGGATGCTCGATAGGTTAGCGACTCAGCAACCCATTGCACATAAGAACGGTCAAAATCGCTCAATCTTTCCATCGGAACCGTCGTGTACTTACCGTTCTCTTTCAGCAATCGCACTTTGTCTCCGAAGATAACAGCCACCCTAGCTTCGATGGAGTAAGCTCCAGTATTATCTGTCCAGGTCCGGACTTCGGCCCCTTGGAACTTGGCCGGAGGTACAAACGTTTTGGAACGGAAGATTCGATCCAGTTCGTCTTCAATCCCCGCAGCTTTACCCTTTTTGGGCTGGCCTTCGTTAAGTCGGAACTTACCACCACTTTTTTCGGTCCCTTCGGTCCGCACCTTCGGATCTTGCGCCGGAGATCCCGTCGGCTTCACCTTAGAACCGCTCGGGGCATTCTCAGACTCCGAAGGACGTGGAGCAGGCGGACCAACTCGGTCGATCGATGGTCCGAAATTCACAGGCTTGCCGGATAGATCGTCGATACTCTCTTCGATTTTCTTGACAGCCTCTTCCGCGTCGGCCTCTTTCGAAGCGTCTGCTGCAGGTTTTTCCGAATCCGTTGCTGGAGCTTTAGGATCCCCGAACAAATCATCGATCGAAGGCTCGGGTTCACTCGAGGGTTCTTTCGCATTTCCCTTCTCGTCGCGATTGGCCTCCTCCGTCCTATCAGGTTCGACTAGATCCTTCGGCTCACCCTCTTTCCCGTCAGACTCCTCCATCTCAGGCTGCTCGGTTACTGGCTGTTCCGAAGCTGGAGTGGCAGGTTCTTCATTGGTCTCGGGAACAGAATCTGGCTCGGAAGCCTCCGGCTTTTCGGCCAGCTCGCGAGGCTTCGCCTCGTCCGCTTCCGGTTCGTCCTCGACCATGGCACCGTCGCTGGGAACGATGGGCACCGGCGCAGTTGGTGCTGACGGTGCTGCTGCAGCTTGATCCTTTACTTTCGGTGCAACAGGTACCTCTGGCTCGGGTGGTGCGACCGAAGGTTTTTCGGCGGGCGTCGCCGGCTCAATGCGTGTCCAGGGAACGGATTTTTCCGACTCCAGACCTGGGGCGCCAGGAGGTGGGGATGCGCCAGATTCATCGCTCGCTACGCCCTCCGATGAGGGGCTGCTGGGAATACAATCGCAGCATCCTGTCGAGGAAGATCGGGGCATTACCACGCTTCCACAGCCGCCGCACGCATCGAAATCAACCACCGAAACTGCTGCCGGGGCAATGCCAAGTTCGCCAATTCCAGATTCGCAGAAAGGGACGGACCTACAGCTAGGGCGATGCATCCAACGCTCCATCCAACGCTCGGCAAAGGCTGTGTTGAACGGAGTAAAGATGCTCAGGCTGACAACAATCGCCAGTCGAACCCATGAGTTGAATGGTTTGGACATAGTCCAGCAACGCTCCCGTTTGCAATCGAATGCACCTCAAACACGACGGCAACCGGACAACTCGTTGCCGGAGGCAAGGCAACGCGCCCTCTGCCTACGACTGTGGCAAAAGGTACCGATTGGATAAACTAGGTGGTCGGCTGTTGGTTTCCGAAACAAAAGTCTCTTCGTAAGATTTCCGGATTGCAAATGGAAATCTGTTCGGATCGCAACGACAGTATCAAAGACTCCGTAATCCTTTATTCCTCCGTAGAGATCACAAAACCCCTCCGCAGGATTGGCATGCGGAACCGCAAGGATCGCCATAATGCTAGACTATCAGGAGATCGATGCGTGCAGACCAGAGCTGCATTTTCCCCAGCCGGACATGGCTGATGTACGGCGCCGCGTAGCGTGGGCCCTCCCATGCTTCTCCGGGCCGGACAGGTCATGCAGAAGCAGTGTGCGCAACGAGAATTGTTGTTGCTTGGAAGAGTCCGAGTTGGTCGATGGCTTCGCCATACTAGGGAGTTCGGTTTGCTCAAGAGTTTATTGAGAAGTTGGTCGCTCGAACGCAAATGCCTTCTGTTTTTGGGATTGGCGTTGCTCGTTTCACTCGTCCTCGGTTTCTTCGCCGTGCAGTTCGTCGCTGAGAGATTGGTGATCGAAGCAACTCGACAGTCGGCCAGAGATTACGCGAACGCCGTGATTGGGCTCAAGCATGTCGCTTGGAATGAGCCAACGACGAACGAAAATGAACAGCCCAAGAATGAAAGCACACCCACCGGTGGTGAATTAGAAAAGAGCCGTTCCGATTTGATGCGATGGGTGCGTGAAACGACGCTGCAATCCCGTTTTGAGTACTCCATCTTTCGTATCAATGACGGCCTGGAGCATCGGTATCTTGCCGACCCAGTCGCAACCGATGGCAACTTGACGCGACTCGTCAAACTCCACGCCCGATTGGCGGAACAAGACAGCTTGGCCTTGGAAGCTGCCGCCGCAAACGCTCAGCGTGAAAACCAAGGGGCACCCCCTGCCGCTCCCGCGGCGGATCGGGTTGCATCCGGCACGGCGCCGAGCGGCGAATCGTCACCACTCCTGAACGCCCCTCCACTGCCTAATCCACCGACCAGCCCATTGGCAACATTAGCAAACCCCACCAAGCATGTGTTCGAGGAAGCTGGACCGATCGACGGATACTTCTACTACTACCATCCGATCACCTTCGATCGCACTTGCATCATCTGCCACGTCAAACTTCCGACTTCGATCGACACTCCTGCGAGCGCTTCGATCGATCCATTTCGAGTGGTTTTGGTTAAATTGCCCTACAGCGAGACTCGAATTTGGCGGATCTGGAGCTATTCCCTCCTCTCCTCGATCGGTATCGCAACACTTGCTCTTTCGCTCTTCTTTATCCATTGGGTTTTGAAACGATTGGTAATCAATCCGCTCTCGGAGCTGAAAATGGTGAGCGAAGAAATCACTAGCGGAAAACCAGACGTTAAATTCCGTGTCGATACAGACGATGAGTTCGCGGATCTATCCGAATCTTTCAACCGGATGCTTCGGCACTTGACGGAAACCCAAGTCCAATTACAAACAGTCAATCAGGAATTGGATTTGCGAGTGGATGACCTCGCAAGCGTGAACTTGCAGTTGTTTGAGGCAAACCGATTGAAGGGCGAGTTCATGGCCAATATGAGCCACGAACTTCGCACGCCATTGAACAGCATCCTTGGGTTCAGCGAAGTCCTCGCAGGCATCGAGACGTTGACCGACAAGCAGCATCGTTGGGTCTCCAATATCCAGAACAGCGGTCGCATCCTTCTGGAAATGATCAACGATATCTTAGACCTCGCCAAAGTCGAAGCGGGCAAGATGGAGGTGCGCCCTACCGAGTTCTGTTTGCTGACCGTCATGCACGCCCAAGTCGATATCTTTCGCAAAATGGCCGAAGACAAAAACATCGATATCCAGATCGACTCGGGACAAACCGACATGAAGATCGTACAAGATCAAGGCAAACTAGCGCAAATCCTGACAAACCTGCTCTCCAATGCAATCAAGTTTACGCCGGAGGGCGGACTCGTAACACTCGCATGCGACTGGATCAACGACGATGAGTTCTTTATGTCGGTCTCCGATACCGGAGTCGGTATCGCGCCTGACGACCACGAAATCATCTTCGAAAAGTTCCGTCAAGCTAGCCTAGCCACTGGCAAGGACTCCCTCACACGCGAGCATTCAGGAACCGGACTTGGGCTTTCGATTGTGCGAGAATTGTGTAGGCTCCTAGGTGGGGACATAACGTTGACCAGCCAACTCGGGCATGGAAGCTCGTTCCGCGTCGTCCTGCCACGGAATTACACCCCTTCTGCTACAACAGCTTCCGGCCAAACCGCTGCGTCGAACTCCGTCACCAACACATCCATCGCAACCTCGAATCCCAGCACTTCCTAATCCGCAACGCTTCTGTAGAAATATTCTCCGCAATGAATACGATCCGTCCCGTATCCGTAGAACGCCACTTCACCAAGCAAACCCCAGGAAGCGTGTTGTACCGTTGCGGGAATACCGTGGTTTTATGCACTGCAAGCCTCGAGGAACGCGTTCCGGAATGGATGGCAGGTCGAGGGAAAGGCTGGATCACCGCCGAATACAACATGCTTCCGGGGAGCACCCCTCAACGGAAACCACGCGAACGCTCAGGTAAAGTCGATGGTCGCACTACGGAAATCCAACGCTTAATCGGCCGCTCGTTTCGAGCTATCGCAGACTTGAACAAACTCGGCGAACGCTCGTTGACCATCGACTGCGATGTCCTTCAAGCAGACGGAGGTACCCGAACCGCTTCGATCACAGGTGGGATGATCGCTCTGATCGATGCCGTCAATTCCGTATTCAAGGGAGTACCTGCGGATCGATACCCACTGTCCGATTCAGTCGCTGGTATCAGTGTGGGAATGGTAGATGGATCCCCCTCGCTCGACCTCGACTACGAAAGGGATGTGCGTGCCGATGTCGACATGAATGTCGTAATGACTGGCAAACGCCGCTTCGTCGAAATCCAGGGAACGGGGGAGGAAGCAACGTTTGACGATACAGAGCTCGCTCAACTACTCAGCCTTTCGAAACTTGGTATTGAACAACTCAACGAGATCCAAAAGAACGCGTTGGGCTCCGATTGGCCGTGGTAGATCATTCCTCAGGCGATGCGTTAACGCACTCGTACTTCGTCTGCGTGCATCATCCGTCTCGCTCGCTTAGTTCTTCCCAACGAAGCAATGCCTGATCCAACAATCGCTCGATTTCCGAGAGTCTCGTTTGGTCATTGGCCAAGATTGTGGCAGCTTGTTTGAAGTAATCGGGTTCCCCCATCTTGCCATGCAACGAGGACTGTTCGGATTCTAGTTCTTCAATTTTAGCCGGCAGCCCATCGAGTTCCTGCTTTTCTTTGTAGCTCAACTTCTTGCCTGTCGACTCCGCACGGACGGTTCCCCCTGCCGACGTAATAGGCTTGGGCTTTGTCGCTGGTGTCGCCGCCGAAAATGTAGGTGACTTGACCGGGGATGACTTCTGTCGAAGCCAATCGTCGTAGCCCCCGACATACTCTTTGATGCCGGTCCCTTCGAAGACGAGCATGCTCGTGACGACATTATTGAGAAACGCGCGGTCGTGGCTGACAACGAGCAACGTTCCCTCGTACTCTACCAACCGTTCTTCGAGGAGTTCTAGGGACTCTGCGTCGAGATCGTTCGTCGGCTCATCCATCACCAACAAGTTTGCTGATTGCGCGAATAGTTTTGCAAGCAGCAATCGGTTCCTCTGGCCTCCAGAAAAGAATTGAATTTTGGAGCGAGCTTGTTCCGGCGTGAACAAAAAATCCTGCAAGTAGCCGATCACATGCTTCGATTTTCCTCCGACGGTAATCGTCGTGCGCCCGACCCCGACATTCTCTTCGGCGGTCTTATCTGGGTCGAGGATATCTCGCGTTTGATCGAAGTACGCTATCTCAAGCTTTGTCCCAAGTCGAACTGCTCCTGAAATCGGCGCAAGTTGTCCGAGCAATCCCTTCAGCAGTGTGGACTTCCCAACTCCATTGCGTCCCAAGATTCCGATTTTATCCCCTCGCATGATCGTTAGATCCAAGGGTGGCACGATCACTTGCTGTCCGTAACCAAACGCAGCTTGCTGCAAATCGCAAACCAGCATCCCACTCCTTTCCCCCGAATCGATCGACAATTTCATACTGCCGACTTTGGAGGGACGTTGAGAGCGCACCCGTCGCATCTCCTCGAGACGTCGCACGCGTCCTTCATTCCTCGTTCGCCTCGCCTTGATCCCAGTTCGTATCCATGCCTCTTCTTCGGCTAGCCGTTTTTCGAACAACGCATCCTGCTTTTCCTGTGCAAGCAATGCTTGCTCTTTGCGATCGAGAAATGTGGGATAGTCGCATACCCAGTCGAACAACTTGCCTCGGTCAATTTCCAAAATGCGTTTGGCGAGCTTGGTGAGGAAAGCGCGATCGTGAGTGACGAAGATCAAAGTGGCGGGAATCGTGGCCAGAAACCCTTCCAACCAAGTGATGGCATCGATATCCAAATGGTTGGTGGGTTCATCGAGGAGCAGCACATCGGGAGATGATACCAACGCCCTCCCGAGCAACGTACGCCGTTTCAATCCGGTCGACAGTTTGGAAAAATCCGCATTGCGCTGCAACTCCAACTGCGAGCAAGTTCGATCGAGAACTTGTTCCTTTTTCCATTCATGCTCGGGGAGTGACAATTCCTCAGGCAACCCGGTTGAGATCACTTGCTCAATCGTCTCCTCGATCCCTTCGGGGACATCCTGAGGCACCCACGATACCACGGTACCGGGTTCCATTTCGATGCATCCTGAATCTGGAACTTCGATGCCCGCCAGGAGTCGCAGTAGCGTCGTCTTGCCACTGCCGTTGCGTCCGAGCAAGCCGATCTTTTCGCCCCGATCAATCCTGGCAGATACCGCGTCGAGCAGCGTTGGCCCTCGATAGCCAATGGTCAATTCCTGGATGGTGATCTGGGCCATCGATTACTGCTGCTCGCTCGTGGTTATGGATGATTGAATCGCGAGGTGCCAAAGCCGGAGACGCTCGGCGCTTGAAGTACTTCGGGGGAGATAAGATACTTGAAGCCCGGGACGACGACGGATATTTGAGAACGAAATCGCGTCGCACGCAAACCCAAACCCTAGAGACTGCTTCGCGTTTACCGTGTCGACGAAGACGTATGATCGTGGATGATCTTCCAGCCATCATCGAACTTCTGCCAAACCAAAGAAAAATTCCCATCGATCGGTTGACCACGTTCCAATTTCCACCGCCCCAAGGTCAATGCTGCCTGATCTCCCACCAGACGGGTTTCCAACTCTGAAAAGGTTAACTTGCCCATTGTGGCTCGATCTGGGTAGCGTTCCAAGTATCGATCGCGCGTCGCCTCCCAGCTCCTTGTGACATTTCCGCCTGAACTAAAGGTCAACTCGGGCGACTTCCAATACGCTTCCATAAATGCAGGAATGTCACCCCGATTCCAAGCATCCGATTGATCGAACATCAAACGATGGATCGACTCAACTTCCGGTTTGGTGTCCGTATCCACTGCGACGATGATGGGCTCCGCTGCCACTATCTCCGAACTCTGCGATTGCACCGGTATCTCACGAGGCCAGTAACCTCCAATCGCCACATAGCCAAAGACTCCAACCACGACGCTCATCCGTAGTGCACGACGATATTTACCCAGCATGTTAATTGCCCCTTTCCAAACGATGCAGCTCACTGGACCCTACGGTTACCAATCCGCCGGATGGAAATCGATCCTCAAGAACAGCCTCCGGCAGCGCAACCCTAAAAGCAGTCTAGTAAAGTGAGCGGACCATCACAATCCAACAAATCTCGACGCATCGTTATTGGGTGATCGATCGAATGCAACGCATCGGGTCACGAGCGAGCCATCGTCGCCCAACCCAGTGTCAATCGCCATGTGCATGAAATGGGGGAAGGCTAAAAACCGAGTTCGACAACAGTCTCGTTTCGATTTGCTGGAGCTAGAGAAACGCGTGGAAATGTTTTTAGGATCAGAACAGGCCTGGTATCAATCGATACCGAACTCGATCCATGTAACGCACGTAGTCAGGGTCACGGCTCAAAAGTCTTTCCTCCGCTAAGATCCGCGGGATCTTGATCGAATACAGCATCGAGAAAATCAACAAGTTCCACACGCTGGGATTGAGCATGAAGAATCCCAAATGCAATATCACATAACCGAAGTAGATCGGGTGCCTGACCAGTCGATACGGACCACTGGAACAAATACCTCGATTCGCAGCGACAACCCCGAATCGACGCCCCAATGTCAGTTTGGCAAACAATTGCGTCGATAGCCCTACGATGGTCAAACAGACGGCGATCGAGTGCCAGGACTGGGGTTCCGTCAAGCAAGGGCGGGCTAGCAAGGACAAGCATGTGGCCGAAAACGCCAATGCCCAATCCTGCGTGCGAAGGGACAAGTCTTTGGCGGACCTTCTGCAGAGGACCAATACCACCATCATGGTTTCGGTAATGAGAAGCATCGCATCGCCGATAGCAACGGATTCACCTCGAGCCACTGCACTCGAGATCGACTGGACGAGCGAAGTCAGAAAACTCGAGAACAGGATCAGAATGACAAGCTTTTCCACGGCGTCTAGAACCTGTGCTCGCAACGCCGGGACAGACCACCAAGTTCCCCATCCTTCGGAGCATGCGAAGTGGGGCTCACTGCTTCCGGATACGGTGTTAGTAGCGAGCGAACCACTAGGATCCATAGGGAATGAGGATGTTGTCGTTGCCGTTGCGTTCATGATTCGCCACTCGAGTTCACCTAGTTTTCGATCACGCAATTCGAAATCTGCACCGCGGAACGGTACCTCGAGGAACTAGCCGGGCGGGTAAAGTCTCCGGACTCTGCAAGATTTTCCGGCGATTTCTTGGGGAAAAGACGGGCGTTTCCGGTCGTAGGGACTTCAACAATCCGCCTTTTCCGTTCCCCGATTGCAGGTACACTATGAGGCTCAGTCGGAGAGCGCTAGCGAGTTGCATCGCTCAGCTCGGCGGTGCGGCTGCTGAGTTTTCAAGACCACGGACCTTTTGTTGTTCCCTCTTGGGAGGATTTTTCGGTGGCATCAGGCAAGTATGTTTTCACAAGTGAATCGGTTTCCATGGGTCACCCAGATAAGTTGGCTGACCGCATTTCGGACAGTGTCCTCGACGCACTCTTGGCACAAGACCCCACGAGCCGTGTCGCTTGCGAAACCGTGGTTACAACCGGTCTCGCGTTGATCGTCGGCGAAATCACCACCAAGGCGATCGTGAACTACGCAGATGTGGTTCGCAAGGCCATCGTCGATGTCGGTTACACCGATGACGAATGGGGTATCAACGGCAACAGCTGCAACGTCATGGTGGCGCTCGATCGCCAAAGCCCTGACATTGCGATGGGTGTCGATGACGACTCTAACAAGGGGAAAGACATCGGCGCCGGCGACCAAGGCCTCATGTTTGGTTACGCATGCAACGACACCCCCGAATTGATGCCTCTGCCAATCGCTCTCGCTCATCGAATCACCAACCGATTGACCGAAGCTCGCTTCAACAACGAAGTCGATTGGCTGCGTCCTGATTCAAAGAGCCAAGTCTCCGTTGTTTACGATGACTTCACTCCGATCGGAATTAACAACGTCGTCGTTTCCACGCAGCACGCTCCGACGGTTACCCAAAAAGAAATCCGGGATTACGTCATCGAGAAGATCGTCAAGCCATGCTTGCCACCCAAGATGATCACTCCGGAAATCGTCTACCACATCAATCCAACCGGAAACTTCGTGGTCGGTGGTCCTCACGGCGATAGCGGACTAACCGGCCGTAAAATCATCGTGGACACCTACGGTGGATGGGGACGACACGGCGGTGGAGCATTCAGCGGCAAGGACCCAACCAAGGTGGACCGAAGCGCAGCCTACATGGCGCGACACGTTGCGAAGAATATCGTTGCATCGGGATTGGCCGATCGCTGCGAAGTGCAACTCGCTTACGCGATTGGTGTCAGCAAACCAGTCAGCGTTCGAGTCGACACGCAAGGGTCCGGCAAAGTCGACGATGCAAAGATCTGCGAAGTCGTTCAGGAGTTCTTCGATCTGACCCCTCGCGGAATCATCGAATATCTCAACCTCCGACGACCGATCTATACTAAAACCTCCGCAGGTGGTCACTTCGGACGCGATGAAGCTGATTTCACTTGGGAAAGCACCGCTCGCGCTCGGGAATTGGCCCAAGCTGTCAAAGGTGGCGCCCTCGCAGGGGCTTAGTCAGTAGTCCCGTATCCGACGAACCCGATAAGTAATGAATCGGAATTTCGTCTGGTATCGGACGATAGCTACTTAGCTTCAACACTCTCAAAAACCTCGGTGGCCAAGGTCGCCGAGGTCTTTAGAACAGTGATATGAAAGCCCCCGGCCAAAAATCAAATAAGCTGATCACTCTCGCCAAACTCGCAATCCTCGTAGCGATTCTGACGTGGATCGTTGCGACCTTTCCAAAGAAGGACTGGGACACCTTGGTCTCTCAGCCAAAGGATTGGTCACTGCTGGGAATGGCGTTACTGATCGTTCTGGCAGCCCACTTCATCACATTTTGGCGTTGGCAAATTCTCGTCAATGCACTGGGCGTTCCCATGTCGTTGCTCGAAGCGATCCGGCTCGGGTTCCTCGGAACCATGCTCAATATGGTTAGCGTGGGAGCCGTGGGCGGGGACCTCTTCAAAGCGATTGCAGCAGCAAGGAAGACCGAGAAGAAGCGTGCCGAAGTTGTCACCTCCGTGCTGGTCGATCGCGCGATTGGACTACTCGGCCTCATCATCGTCGCAGCGATCAGTTTGTCTTTTCCCGCTGAACTCACCCTACAACTGCAATGGATTCGTCGCGGCGCGATAACATTGGCCTTGATCGGTTTGTCAGTCATCGCAGCGATTGTCATTTTCGGACATCATCTACCCATAAAGCAACTCAATCGTATTCCCGGCATCGGGCATCTCCTCTATCGGGTAGCAAATGCGTGCATGGTATTCCAAGGCCGACCGGTTTTGGTCCTCCAAATGCTCCTCGCAACACTCGTTGTCCACTCCTTCTCCACCTCCGCGGCATGGTTCGTCTCGCGAGCTCTCTACACAACGGCACCGACGCTCGCTCAACACTTCCAAGCCATTCCGCCAGCATTAGCCGCAGCAACACTGCCGCTAACCCCAGGTGGAGTCGGCGTACAAGAGGTCGCGATCCAAACCCTCTTCAACGAAGTCGAAGGGATCCCCGAAGGATTCTCTGGGCTCATCGTTGCAGCGATGATACGTGTGATCCTCATCATCATCGCCCTCATCGGAGCCGCCGTTTATTTCACCGGCAACGAGCGCAGATGGGTCGAAGCCGACGAAAAAATGTAAGCTCCGAGGCGAGTTCGATACAACCATAAGTCGAACTGGCGGACTGTGTTTCATAAATCATTCCTACCTTTCAAAGGATTGGCTTCCCTTCTATGTTCTCCCTTTCCAACGCGACTTGTGTTTTCCTTGCCTTCATAGCGATTCCTGACGACTCCACACCGTGGCCTCAATTTCTAGGTCCGACCTCGGTCGAGATCGCAGAACGAAGTATTCCGTTGACATGGTCCTCGAACAAGAATGTTGCCTGGGAGCGTGAGATCACTGGCTACGGCCAGAGTAGCCCTGTCGTGTGGAATGACACGGCGTATGTGACTTCGGTCGAAGGCAAGATGAAGGAAAACCTGATCGTCTCAGCGTATTCCATCGCTAATGGCGACAAAACCTGGGAACAGAAAATCGCTACGAAGCACCAGAGCGAAAACTCGGATTACTTTTCCCGCGCTGCCCCGACTCCTGTGGTGTCGAAGTTGGGTGTCACTGTTTGGTTCGAAAATGGAGATTTGTTCACGTTCGACCATGGCGGTCGACAACTTTGGCATGTTGACTTGGTGGAAATGTACGGGCCGATCCAGTCCCGACACGGCCTCTCTTCTTCATTGGCTCAATGGAACAACATGATCTATGTATGGGTCCAACGGGAACAACAGCCATACCTTTTATGCGTCGATCAGGGTACAGGGAACGTGATTTGGAAGAAGGACCTGGAACCGGGGACCTCTTGGAGTTCTCCAGCGATCATCCCAGTGAACGACGATGAAACCCATTTGGTTCTGAGCGCTGCAGGTAACGGAAATTCGGGGAAACTCATCGGCATCCAACCGTCAACCGGTGAAACTGCATGGGAGCTAAGTGGATTGGCAGGGAACACTACACCGACCCCAACCTTGGTAAAACCGGGACGCGTTCTCGTAGGTGCCTCCGCCGGCCGCGAGGGTGGACCATCCAAGGAAGCCATCGCTACGAACGGCTTGGTCGCTATCGAGAAGCAAGCTGGTTCCTGGCAAGCTCGCTATGTTTGGCGATCGACCCGGGCGACTTGCGGCTTTTGCTCACCTGTTGCACACCGAGGACTTGCGTACTTTGTCGACCGACGAGGGCGTCTGTTCTGCTTGGATGTGGAATCCGGCGAGGAGGTCTTCAGCGAGAACCTTGAGCATTCGGTATGGGCTACACCGCTGGCCATCGGATCCCGCGTTTACTTTGTTGGAGAGGATGGAATGAGCACAGTGATCGAAGCTGATCGCACATTCAAGAAACTTGCATTCAACGTATTATGGAAAACGGATTCTTCTCCCGCCGAAGAAAACAATCAGCGAAACACGCTTAGCCGAACACGGCAATACGCCGCGTGTGCGATCTCCAGCGCGCTGATCATCCGCCGTGGAGATCGACTCTACTGCTTAAAGCCTTAATACGTTTCGCCAGATTCCAATCGACAATGAACCTCGCACTACAGCAGCCCATCGCGATGATGTAGTGTTTGTGGCTGTGCGGTGTGGGCTACCTTTGATAAATCGGCAGGTAATGGTATTTGACCGAAAGGCTCAGCACTGCCATTGATGTGGAATAGACGGAGCCTGCGTTTTGTTCCTCACCACCCGATGATTCCCACGCTCCGTTCGCCTTTTGCTTGGATAACAACAACTCCGAAACGATCTTGGCGGCACGCTCCGCATGAGTCCCACCTCGCTGATGCATGCCTTGAGCAAAATAATAAAGCCCATACAAAATGAATCGGTCACTCCATTGCGGCGGATGATCCAATAACCAGTTCGATGCCCCGAGTACCAGCGGCGACTCATATTGCCCGCATACCTGCATCGCTAATAAACCGGCGGATGTCATGGTAAACGACGGGCCCCCTCCGTTCGCTTCGTACGAAAATCCGCTCTTGGCATCCCTGGGAACGCCTTGTGAATCCAACGGCGAAGTAAACGAACGTTTGAGGTAGCCAACCGCATCATCAATCGTCGACGAGGAGACATCAAGACCATCATTCTTTGCACTGCGAAGCGCCATCAGTTGCCATACACTCACCGAGAGATCGCTATCCCCGGCATCCGGAGTGTATCGCCATCCGCCTCGAGCATTGGCACCTTTTTTGACCCGTTGGCTTCGAACGATCAAATCGATAGCTTTTTGGCATGCCTCATGAACTTCGCGGTCCATCGACGAATCCAAAGTCATTCCAAGCATCTCGGTCAACATCAGCGATACGATTCCGTGACCATACATCCGAGAACCATCCGAGGCCCCAAAATACCCCGCTTTATCTTGACGCCCCTCTCCGAGCAGGAATTTCAATCCTCGAGTCATAGCCACCCCTTCCGGACTCGAGTCCGAGGGCTGATGACCAACCGAAGCCATCGCCATGATCGCTAATGCCGTCATCGCATTATCATGCCCTCGGTCGGTGATGGAACCATTGGGCTTCTGTTGGGATAGCAAATACCCTATCGCTTTGGTTACAGCAGCATCGATATCATCCTTTTGAAACGCTTCCTGCGAGTGTACGGAACTCGGAGTTCCACAAACACAAATAGCCGCGACCCACACGAACAAAACCGCCAATCGAAGTCGAAGCCCCACTGGAAAAAAAGTCTTCATTGAGTCCATTGCACTATAGGTCATCAGCGCGTTCGCTGACTTTCTCAAGGATGTCGAGCAACACACGATCGACTTCGATCCCTTCTGCCTGGGCTTCGAAATTGAGCAGCACACGATGGCGTAACGATGGCAACAGGACGCGTCGTACGTCTTCAAAGCTTACGTTGTACCTTCCGTCAAGCAGCGCACGGACCTTGGATGCCAACGCAATGGTTTGCCCACCTCGAGGGGACGCCCCCCAACGAATGTACTGGTTCGTTACCTCCGGTGCCAAAGCCCCACCTGGGTGAGTCGCTAGGACCAACCGAGCAATGTAGTCCTGAACGTGTTTGGCCAAAACAACCTGCCGAACCAATTGCTGCCAATGCAAGATCTCATCGCCATCCATCACTTTTTCGGGGACAACGGTCACTCCGCGAGTCGTCCTCTCAATGATTGTGTTTAACTCTTCCCTCGATGAGTAACCGACCACGAGTTTGAACATGAATCGGTCCAATTGCGCTTCGGGGAGGGGGTATGTTCCCTCTTGTTCGATCGGGTTTTGGGTTGCGAGGACGAAGAAGGGCTTCTTCAACTCGTACTTTACCCCCGAGACAGTCACTGTCCCCTCTTGCATGGTTTCTAGCAATGCGGATTGGGTTTTGGGGGTCGCTCGGTTGATTTCGTCTGCCAAGCAGATCTGAGTAAAAATCGGCCCCTTTTGAAACTGGAACTCGC